>NZ_RZOM01000384.1:0-5169 GCF_003999175.1 Mesorhizobium sp. M7A.F.Ca.ET.027.03.2.1
GCCAAGGATCAGCACGTCGACACCAGGCCGCAATTTCTCGGCGATGCCGCGTGCAAGCGGCAGGCCGGGCCGGAAATAGGGCACATAGGCCCATTCGATGCCATTGAGCCGCCTGGCGACCTCGGCCTCGCCATCGGCCTGCACGGCAAGCGAGATGGTGTCGACGCAATGGACATGCAGAACAACGCGCTGCGGCATCAGGGCGTGCACCGTGGTCTCGATCGACGGCCGCAGGCCGCGCGGGTTGAGCGCTGCAATGGTGAAACCCTGCGGCAGGTCGGCGGCGCGATCACGCTGTTCGACGGCTCTCAGCAACGGCGCCATCGCCACCGGCACCATGATGTCATCGACGAGCGCGTCCTTCAGCCAGGTGCCGGAAGCCTTGATCCACAGCGTGTCGCCGGCTTTCAGCGAGGTGTTGCCGCCTGCCGCCTGGGTCAGGTGCGGGCTCTGCCCGATGCTGGCCGAAAGCGCCCGCAAGGCCGCCAGTTCCTGCGCATCAGCTTGGGTCGCCATGGCGCTTTTCCTCCAACGGCTCGGCCGTGTCCTGCGCGAAATCCCGTTGCCGGGGATCGAATTGGCGCTGATATCGCAGATACGAGTGATCTACGTCAATAGTGATCTACTGTCATCAAACCTGCTTGCAATCCGACTAATGTTGAGTAAGTTACGCCAATTGCCATGGAAAATGGCACCCGGGAGGAAAGAATTGAGCGACTCCGGCCGCCAGCGTCAGATCGTCGAACTGCTGCGGGATCGTCCGTTCGCTTCGGTGCGCGAGCTGCAGGAACGGCTTGGCGTTTCGGCCGCGACGGTCAGGCGCGATATCGACAGGATCGACGAAGCCGGCGAAGCGCGGAAGGTCTATGGCGGCATCTCGGCACTCGACGGCGCTTCCCAGGCCGGTGTCGCCTACGCCCGGCCCTATGACGAGAACCGTGACCTTGCGGTCGAGGCCAAGCGGCAGATCGCCGCTCTGGCGGCGACCATGGTGCGCGACGGCGATGCGGTCATCGTGCATGGCGGCTCGACCTGCTTCCATCTCGGGGTCAAGCTCGCCGAGCGCAACATCCGCCTCTACACCAACTCGATGCCGCTGGCGGCCTATCTCAGCGACCACGGCCATTGCAGCCTGACGGTTGCCGGCGGTGATCTGCATCGCGAACCCGGCATCATCCATTCGCTCACCCAGGCCGTGCCCTTCTACGCCTCCAAATTCTTTCTCGGCACGCAAGGCCTTGGCCAGGAAGGCGTGATGGAATCGCACCCGCTGCTGGTACGCTCGATCGTCGATCTCAGCCTGTGCGCCGACCAGATCGTGGTGCTGGCCGATAGCCGCAAACTGTCGATCCACGCGCGCAATGTCGCGCTGCCGCTTTCGCGCATCGGCACGCTGGTCACCGACGACGGTCTCTCCGACGCCGATGCGCGCATGCTGGAGGACGCCGGCGTCATGGTGCGGATAGCTTCGGGAGCCATCCAGTGAAGGTGGCGGTCCTCGATTTCGGCAAGACCAATTCGAAACTGTTCGTCTTCGGCCAGGACGGGCGGATCATCGACGAGCGCCGGACACAGCCGAAATGGGTGCGCCAAGGCGGCTTCAGCGTGCTCGACGAGGCGGCGCTCCACCATTGGGCGCTCAGCGCCGTTGCCGATGCGGTCGACGGTCATGGAGTGGAAGGGGTCATGGTCTCGGGTCATGGCTGCACCTTTGCCTTGGTCGACGAGGCGGCGCTGACGCATCCGATCCTCGACTACGAGCAAGAGCCGCCGGCCGAGATTGTCGCGCGGATCGATCGCCGCATTCCTGACTTTTCCGAGACGTTCTCGCCGCGGCTGCCGCTCGGCTTCAACTACGGCCGCCACATGCTGTGGCTGCAGGAGGTCGATCCGGACGCGTTCGCGGCGTCGAAATCGATCCTCGGCTATCCGCAATACTGGAGCTGGCGCCTTGGCGGGCGGGCGGTCTCGGAAGTGTCCTATCTCGGCTGCCATTCGCATCTGTGGGCGCCGCGCAGCCAAGACTTTTCCTCGCTGGTCGACGCGCAGGGCTGGCGTGACCGGATGCCTGCCTTCGAGCGCGCCGGCACCGTTATCGGCGAGCAGCGCCTCGGCGCTGTGGTGATCGCCATCCACAACGGCGTCCATGACTCGAATGCGGCGCTGCATGCCTATCGCCGGCAGGAGCTTGGCCCGGTCACCGTCGTTTCGACCGGCACCTGGGTCATCGTGCTCAATCCGGACTGCCCGCTCGACGCACTCGACCGGGATCGCGACATGCTGGTCAATGTCGATGTCGGCGGCGGTCCGGTGCCGACCATCCGCTTCATGGGCGGGCGCGAATTCGCAACCATCAGCGCCGGCTGGCAAGGCGAGATCGCCGGTCCGGTGGTGCAGCGGGTGATCGATGCCGGCATCATGGCGCTGCCGAGCTTCGCACCGGGCGGTCCGATGGCGGGGCATTCCGGTCGGCTGGCGGGGCGCACGCCCAATGCCGAGGAACGCGCGGCCGCGGCGCTGCTCTATGTCGCGCTGATGGTCGATCTCTGCCTCGACCTCATCCATTCGAACAACACCGTGATCGTCGATGGCGGGCTGAACACAGGCGGTGTGCTCGCCGGGCTGCTGGCGCAGTTGCGTCCCGGCCAGGCCTTCCTGCAGGGCGCCACGCTGGAGGGCAGCGCCACGGGTGCCGCGGCGCTCGCCTTCGAGAGCGTCGGGCGCGAATTCGCCGCCGAAGTTCCGGAGCCGGTGCGCGCGTCGCGTTTCAGCGGATTGGCAGGCTATCGCAGCAATTGGCGTGACGCCACCATGGACCGGGGCGTCGCTGGTGTGGCAGTGGGAGGCGCGCGATGAGTGCGATTGCCAGGGCCGATACGGCGCGCCAGCCGGTGCTGGAGATGCGCCACATCTCCAAGACGTTCGGCGCCATCCGTGCCCTGCACGATGTCTCGCTCAGCGTCCACGCCGGCGAGCTGCACGCCTTGATGGGCGAGAACGGCGCCGGCAAGTCGACATTGATGAAAGTGCTTTCAGGCGCCTATCGGCCGGATGCCGGCGGCGAGATCCTGATCGACGGCAGCCCGGCCGCGACCGGCGATCCGATCAAGGCGCGCGCCAGCGGCGTCGCGGTGATCTATCAGGAGCTGTCGCTGGCGCCCAATCTGACGGTGGCGCAAAACATCTTCCTCGGCAACGAGCCGCGACGCTTCGGCATCGTCGACCGCGACCAGTGCACCCGGCGCGCCAGGGAGATCATCGCGCGTCTGGGCGTCTCCTTTTCGGCCCGCGACATGGTCTCCAGCCTGTCGCTCGGCGAGCGACAATTGGTCGAGATCGCCCGCGCGCTGTCGACCAATGCGCGCATCATCGTCATGGACGAGCCGACCACGTCGCTGACCTCGCGCGAGAGCGACCGGCTGTTCGAGGTCATCGCGACGCTGAAATCGCAAGGCATCGCCATCATCTACATCAGTCACCGCATGGAAGAGGTCTACCAGCTTGCGGATCGCGTCAGCGTGCTGCGCGACAGCGGCTATGTCGGTACGCTCGAGCGTGCCGACCTCAGCGCCTCGCGCCTGGTGTCGATGATGGTCGGCCGCGATCTGTCGGCTTTCTACAAGAAGGATCATCGGCCGCCGGACGAAGAGCGCGCGGTGGCGCTCTCGGTGCGTGGCATGTCCGACGGCCGTCTCCTGAAAGACTGTTCGTTCGACCTGCACAAAGGCGAGGTGCTGGCGCTGGCGGGTCTGGTCGGCTCCGGCCGTACCGAGCTTGCGCGGCTGATCTTCGGCGCCGACAGGCGCGTGTCAGGCACGCTGGAACTCGACGGCAAAACGATCTCCATCGGCTCGCCGCGCGAGGCGCTCGATGCCGGCATCGCCTATCTGACCGAGGACCGCAAGGAACTCGGCCTGTTCCTCGACATGTCGATTTCCGACAACATCAGCATGGGCGTGCTGGCGCGGGATTCGCGCGCCGGCGGCTTGCGCGACTTCGCGGCCGCCGAAAGGCGCGCTTCCAAGGCCGTTGCCGATCTCTCCATCCGCACCAGTTCGGTGCAGGCCAATGCCGGCTCGCTGTCCGGCGGCAACCAGCAGAAGGTGCTGCTCGCCCGCCTGCTCGAGACCGAGCCGAAGGTCGTCATCCTCGACGAGCCGACCCGCGGCGTCGATGTCGGGGCGAAATCGGAAATCTACCGGCTGATCGACAATCTCGCTAAACAGGGCATCGCCATCCTGATGATCTCCAGCGAACTGCCCGAGGTGATCGGCGTCGCCGACCGCGTGCTGGTGATGCGCGACGGCACGATATCGGGCGAGGTGACGGCATCGCAAGGCGAACCGCTGAGCCAGGAGAAAATCATGGAACTTGCAACGGGAGCGGCTCAGCTATGACCGACAAGGCGACCGAGATCAGCGCAGGCGGCCAGGCCACCGGCACAAGCCGACGGTTGCGCACGGCTTTCGCTGCCCTCGGCATGCTGCCGGTGCTGATCCTGCTGGCGGCCGGCTTCCAGTTCCTGAACCCGCGCTTCCTGACGGAGACCAATCTTCTGATCGTCACCCAGCAGTCGTCGATCAACATCGTGCTGGCGGCCGGCATGACCTTCGTCATCCTGACCGGCGGTATCGACCTGTCCGTCGGCGCCATCCTCGCCGCATCGGCGATGGTGGCGGTGATGGTGTCGCTGGTGCCGGACTGGGGTTTGCTCGGCGTGCCGGCGGCCATTCTGGTCGGCCTCGGCTTCGGCCTCATCAACGGGCTGCTCATCGCCTACATCAAGCTGCCGCCCTTCATCGTCACGCTGGGTTCGCTGACCGCGGTGCGCGGTGTCGCCCGCCTGCTCGGCCAGGACACCACGGTGTTCAATTCGGACCTGCCGTTCGATTTCATCGGCAACGGTTCGCTGTTCGGCATTCCGTGGCTGGTCATCATCGCGCTGTCGGTGGTTGTGCTGTCCTGGCTGGTGCTGAAGCGCACCGTGCTCGGCACCTGGATCTATGCCGTCGGCGGCAATGCCGAAGCGGCGCGGCTGACCGGCATCAAGGTGCCGCTGGTGCTGCTCTTCGTCTATGGCGTTTCCGGCCTGCTGGCCGGTCTTGGCGGCGCCATGTCGGCGGCCCGGCTCTACGCCGCCAACGGCTTGCAGTTGGGCCAGTCCTACGA
>NZ_RZOM01000385.1:0-5168 GCF_003999175.1 Mesorhizobium sp. M7A.F.Ca.ET.027.03.2.1
CCCCGAGACGCACCCTTCCAGACACGATTTCGGCAGGCGGCGTCGGCAGGAGCTTCATGAGCGACATCATCGTAACGCTCTTGCCAGAGCCGCTTTCACCGACGACGCCAAGCAGTTCGCCGGGATTAAGTTCAAAGCTGACGCCGTTAACGGCGTGGATCGTGGTTCCGCGGGTCCTAAAAACAATCCGCAGGTCCGACACCTGCAAGACCGGCGCGTCGTTTATTCTGTGTGATGTCCGATCCACTAAAGCTACCCCTCGTTTCACCGAACGCCCTCAATGTGTCCCGGATAGCTCGGCCAGTGCCTTCTCAAGCTGGACCACGTGTGTTTCACGCAGAACCGGCAACTGAATGAATCGGCACTCCCTCCCTTTTCTTTCGATTCTGACGAGGCTTCCTTTTCTATTATGGCGGGATGAATTCTATTATGGCGGGACAAGCGAACTCTACTCGCTTTCGTTGATAATCAACGGCCGGCCGGATTACGTCAATTATAGTTTGTATAATGTTGTTATCTAGAAGCGAGATGGGTCAAACTGGATAAGTGCGATTGGGTGAGTTTGAGCGCGCCGCTGATGCGGTTCGCTCTTGGTGATTGCGGTCGAGAGTTCGTCCCGGATATGGTGATGGGCTTCCCCGGTTTCGTTTCTAGTGACAAGGATCCGCGATCGATCGAAAGCGGGCAGCTCAGGCCCATGAGGCGTCGATGTTGCAGTTGGGCCAGCCATTGGCGATGCGCTCGATGTCTGGTAAAGTCAGGCGTGCGGATCAACCTGATTAATCTTGGCGGTCTATGCCGACCGCCGAACTTATGCCGAGCGGGTATACCAGGACGTAGACTCATAACCGCGTAGCCAGATGCGAATTGCGACAAGTTTCAGTGCGGCGAGGTAGTTCTCGGCCAGCTTCGTAGCGGGTGGAGATGCGCCTAAAGAAGCGCTCGACGAGATTGCGCGCCTTGTAGAGGAATGGGCTGAAGCAGATCGGGTCCTTGCGGTTGGTCTTTGGTGGGATGTTGGCCCACGCCTTTCGCTCGGTGACGGCATTGCGCAAGGCGTTGGCATCATAGCCCTTGTCGGCGAGCAGCATGGCACCTTCGGGCAAATCGATGATCAAATCCGCAGCGGAGGCGATGTCACTCATCTGGCCTGCCGTTAGCATCAGCTTGATCGGCAGGCCTTGGGCGTCGACAAGAGCATGGATTTTGGTTGTCAGCCCGCCTCGAGAGCGACCGAGACAATTATCTCGATCCCCCTTTTTACCGTCGCGCCCTGCTGATGGACGCGAATAATGGAGGTATCGATCATCTGCACCCTGCCGTCGTAGACTTTGGTGATGGCGTCCATGAGGCGGTCCCACACACCTGCTTTCCGCCATCGGACGAAGCGATTGTAACATGTAGTGCGTGGACCATATCGCTCAGGCAGGTCTCGCCATGGCGCGCCGGAACGGACCACCCAGAAGATACCCTTGAGCACCCGACGGTCGTCAACACGCGGCACACCATGCGGTTTGTTGGGGAGATGCGGCTCGATCGCACGCCATTCGAATTCGGTCAGATCATATCGGCTCATGCAGGGTCTGAATCAGAGTTCGCTTGGATATGGAAGCCGTAAGTCGGGCAAATGACCCGTTGCGGACCTTCATCAGCCTTTGCGCAGTGCTTGTTTGAGTTGCGCGAGGGGCGCACCAGGGAACGGATGGCCCCACTGCTCCGCGTAGCCGTCCTCACCATGCGTTGCGAGAAGTTGCTGTCCTGCCGAGAAGACCGCGCCTGCGAACGTGCGCAAGCGGCAGTCGACATCGAAAGACAAGCGGCCTGTCGGATCGTTCTCGCGGGCAAACGGCCCGTCATAGGTGACGATCCGGATATTGAGCCGGTCGCCGGCGGGTGTGAGACGCCAGCGGTATGTGCCGGGTTCGTCGTTGAAAATTGCGGCTTCAACACTCCCGTTCGTGAGCATGTTCAGCGTGGCGCGAACAATATCATCGAACGCGTCCGAAAGGTGTGAGGCCTGCATGAACAGATGCGTGCCATCGACATCGATCTGGCACTCGGCCCAGCCTTTGCCAGTCAGAACGTAGGAGAAAGGGAGGCCCCATGTTGGGAACCTAGATGATCGCGCCGCGTACACAAAGGCACAAACGCAAGTCCCAATCCATTCGTCTCTCGGTCATCCCTCATTTATGAGTTCACGGCCTAAAGTTTTTTGTGGCTTAGTCGCAGCTTGATCGCATAAGCGGTTCCCTCAGTTCCGAAGTCGGAACATGACGCAGGCCTCCCAGGTAAGTTCAATCACCTTTCCCGCGCACCTGCCGGATCTACAGCCCTGCCCCTTGATGATATGGACTTCGCGATACGTTGCCCGCTCGTCCGGCCCGGGGTGCCTCATATCCGGTTTCTGTTCGCCAGATCGCGCTCCACGCTTCCTTCAGACACCACCTCGCGGCAACACCCTTGGCTTCACTAGCGTTCACCTCCATCACATTTGGCGGTTCGGCTTGCGGGTGAAGCTTCTGTTTTGAAGGATTGCGGCTGTTAAGGTTAAAGCGCAATCTTGAGAATAGGAGCAATAAGATGGCCGAGTTGAGCCCGCTTCGCCCGGCGCATGATCGAGGATATCACGATCCGTAATCTGT
Organism: Mesorhizobium sp. M7A.F.Ca.ET.027.03.2.1; assembly: GCF_003999175.1. Classification (NCBI taxonomy): domain Bacteria; kingdom Pseudomonadati; phylum Pseudomonadota; class Alphaproteobacteria; order Hyphomicrobiales; family Phyllobacteriaceae; genus Mesorhizobium; species Mesorhizobium sp. M7A.F.Ca.ET.027.03.2.1. The sequence goes on from NZ_RZOM01000385.1 coordinate 2,643, forward strand.
CGCCGGCCACGCTGCGCTCCTACGTGCATGCCGTGGCGAAGTTTTCGCACTACTTTGGCCGTTCTTGGTCCGGAGGACGCACCACGACTCCCATGGTGAGCACGCGGCCGGCTTGCGAGTGGGGATCGGGAAACTACAATGCGTGGAGAGCATGCGACGCCAAACACCATTATTTTCGCATTGTGGCCTTAACGGCCCGGCATCAGAGGGTGCCCCCCATAGCGATGTCGCTGCGCATCTGGGGGTCCCCGCCAGCGCGGGCTAAAGACCGACGCACCGGCTTGGCCCCAGTTTGTTGATGCGCCCCCTCGGGCCAGATGGCATTCCGGACGCGGAGTTGGTGGCGTCGCGCGCACAGGTAACGGCGTGCCAATCCTGGCAAACAGCACTACGACGACGGTCTCTACAACCCTATCTTATTTGCTCACCCTACCTTTGGGCGAACTATGCCTGCCCGGGTCGGAGTTTGGCGGGTGATGTCTGAGCTGAAGCTCAACGAATTGGCAATCCGCCGGTGACAAACACAGATCCTTTTCGATAAGGCTGAGCTCGCTGGGTGCCCCATTCAGGTGCGGGCGCTTGCGCTTTCGCCCCCGGCATGATGGGAAGGAGGATTCTCGAAGGATATGTCTCCGAGTGATAGACTCTGTTAATGGATGCAGCGCCAGCTGGAATGCTGCCGATGGACGGCTTGGAGATGGGATTGGGAGCGCCGATGGTTAGCTCAAGACTGTGGCCTCGTCGCACTACATGAGCGATTGGCGACAACAGCGACATTCGTATCTCATAAATTTGCCCCGGCGTGAGTTTCTGGGTTTCGCGAAAAATATGAACGACTTCGTCAGAATAGCTCCGCTTTTCATCGACTGCGCGTAGTGACGCGCGCAGCAGGCCTGATTGAAGGAAGAGCACGTTTCCTTCCGAATCGACATCCTTCAAAGTTAGTTCCAAGTCTGCATCATCTCCATTGTCGATGCTGAGATAGAGTGTAACTTCCGGGTTCCCCAATAGTGTCATCTCGGAGAGCGCTACAGCCGTGCGGTAGTTCAACACACCTTCCTTGTTGGGCTGGATGGCGAATTGCTGATTGTTTCCATAGAGTTCTGCTCCAGACGGATAGAGGTAGGCGCGCGAGCCGTGATTGGGACGAGCATCAGGTTTGTCAGGCGATATCTTGGCATCGGCCGTCAGAAAGTACGGGCGACGCTCCACTGAAGATTCTGGCCAACCGTTGTGCTGTGTTACCCAACCCGCAACGGACTTCTTGGGATCTCCACCGGGCTCCCAAACTTCCCAATAGATAGTTACCGGCAATTCGTGTTCTATACCATTGTCAACCCTCTTTACCCAGCGATCCAGAAATTTCATACGCTCGTCGCTTACAATGCTATACTCACGGGGTCCCGGACCGGCGATACCGTGATCGCCGTTCATAAGGACAAGTTTCTGGTGCTCCAAGTTCGGCATCAGCTGAGTAAATAGCCGAGTGCTTTCCCTGACTGCACAGCGGTCCTGCCACGCACCAATAATCATTGTGGGGACAGCAACCTTGCCGGCAACCTCGTCGCGAGCCAAACAGATCGAGTCCCACCATTCATCCTTTAGTGGGCGCTTTCTGATCTCATCAAAGAATGAATGTTTGACGAGTTGTCGGTCGCCTCCACGAATTCGGACACATTCGGTATCCCCCGCGCTGATTCGCCCCTCCACTCCCTCAACCTGGGAAACGAACTCACTGTCGAGAGACCATCGCAATGTGGAGAGCTGCAGCATTCCGCCTAAGGAAATCCAATCGTCGTAGCCGTCTAAGACGCCGCTCGCCACAATGGCTCTCAAATGAGGCGGTCGTTCTGCTGCGACCCAGAATTGAACCGTGCCCGCAGATGAATTGCCGACCATTCCAATGTTGCCGTCGCTCCAGGGCTCTTCAGCAATCCATTCGACTATTTCGGCACCATAGATCCCTTCCTTTCGGTCAAACCAATAGTCGATGATGCCTTCCGAACAGCCCGTCGCTGGGAAGTTGGCCCCGACGAAAGCGTAGCCGGCGTTTAGAAACGGTTTCGCGACTTCGAAAGGTGCAAAGCCCGCTGTGTATGGGGAGTACCAGAAGACGCTCGGATAGCGGCCAGATTTCGGATAATACGAAATGTAGGCAATGCGCGTTCCGTCCTTCATCGACACGTAGCCCATGTCGCATGCGACGTCAGCTTCAGTAAGAGGGGCATTGAGTGTCATCCGCGAATCCCGTTCAATTTCCATTTACTTTGCTTTCATAATGGCGTTGAACAATGCACAAAAGCCGGAAGACATTCTTCGAAACAGGCGGCCTGTAGTGCTGAGCTTGGGCGGCCTCACATGGCTCCGACAATCAAGAACCGCGCTATGAAAGCTAGCAGCGTCAGCGGCCGCTTTGAACGAATTATCCTTCGGCAAACGCAGGAAATCGGCGTTCCTCCGCTGAGGGCGCACGTAACGTGCAGAGTACTGGCCTGCTGCCGGTTTCGTGGACACCGAGATAAGGTG
>NZ_RZOM01000386.1:0-5162 GCF_003999175.1 Mesorhizobium sp. M7A.F.Ca.ET.027.03.2.1
CGATGCCGATGCGCGCGCCCGCCTTGCCGATCTTCTGCAGATGCTCGACGCCGCCAACCTTGCGGTCGAGCATCTGCAGAAGATCGGCAAGGCGGGCGCGCGCATCGGCATCGAGCCCGGCTTCCTGCCGTCGGACGCCTATACGCTGATCCGCAACGCATTGCCGGATGCCAGGCTGATCGACGCGACCGACATGCTGGAGCGCATGCGCGCCATCAAGACCGATGCCGAACTGGAGAAGCTGCGCACGGCCTCCGAACTGATCACCGATTCCATGCTGGCAACCATTGCCTGGGCACGCGAAGGCACGACCAAGACCGAGATCATCGAGCAGCTGCGGCGGGAGGAAACCAATCGCGGCATCCATTTCGAATATTGCCTGCTGACGCTGGGCTCCAGCCACAACCGCGCCGCTTCACCGCAGGCGTGGAAAAAAGGCGAGGTGCTGTCAATCGATTCCGGCGGCAACTTTCACGGCTATATCGGCGACCTCTGCCGGATGGGCATTCTCGGGGAACCGGATGCCGAACTGGAAGATCTGCTGGCTGAGGTCGAGACGGTGCAGCAGGCAGCGTTCTCCAAGGTCAAAGCGGGCACGCTGGGCGGCGACATGATTTCGCATGCCGAGGGCGTGCTGAAGGCTTCGAAGGTCGCGCCCTACACGGATTTCTTCGCCCATGGCATGGGCCTGATCACGCATGAGGCGCCGTTCCTGATGACCAACCACCCGGTGACCTATGAAGGCACCTATGCGGCCAAGCCGCTGGAAAGGAACATGGTGCTGTCGGTGGAGACAACCATGCTTCACCCGACGCGGGGCTTCATCAAGCTGGAGGACACGCTGGCGGTGACGGATGCTGGTTATGCGATGTTCGGCGACCGGGGTCGGGGCTGGAACAGGGGTGGTACTCTTTAGGACGAAGGCTGGCGCCGCCCCTCATCCGCCTGCCGGCACCTTCTCCCCGTATAGTGACGGGGAGAAGAGGGCAGCCGCGCCCTCGGCACCTATTTGGTGGCGTTGAAAATTGGCGAAGCGCCGGTGACTGCGTCTTTCTCCCCGTCACTATACGGGGAGAAATGTCCGGCAGGACAATGAGGGGCAGCGCTACCCTAGAACAAGTTCATCACTGCCCCGGCGCGATCAGCCTGAAATCCGGCAGCTCACGCAAAACCAGTTCAGGCCCGGCCGGCGAATAGACGACGAAAAGCTTCATCGGCTCGTCGCCGGTGTTCAGCGTCGAATGGAAGCGGCTTTCCGGCACATAGATGGTGCAGCCGGGGCCGACTTTTGCGACCACCGGATTGCCCTTTTCGTCCTCGACCATCTGCTCGCCATGACCGGAGATGACGAAGATGATTTCTTCCGCGCCCGGATGGTTGTGGCGCGTGTGGCCCTTGCCGGAGGGCAGGTCGACCACGCCGCCGGAAAAGCGGGTTGCGCCATTCACCTCCGGCGCCACCGTCAGTGCCAATTTTCCCCAGTCGAAACCGAAGGCGCTGACGTCCTTCGGGTAAACAAATACCTTGCTCGTGTCGGTCATCGTCTCATCATCCCTTCTTTCTCTTCGTGGTCTTGTCACCACCAAGTGTCACCGCCTTGAAATCGGCCGTCTGTTTGGCGATCGCGGCTTCCGCCGGCAGCCGTTCCATCGAGCTGGCGCCATAGAAGCCGTGCAGGCCCTTGGCATGGGAGAGGATGTAGCGGGCGTCGTCGGGCATCGAGATCGGCCCGCCATGGCAAAGCAGGATGACGTCCTTGCGCACCGAGCGCGCGGCATTGGCGATGGCGTCGATCTCGACGATGCAGTCGTCGAGCGACTTGGCTGAGGTGGCGCCGATCGAGCCGCCGGTCGTCACGCCCATATGGGCGACGATGATGTCGGCGCCGGCCTTGGTCATGGCGCGGGCCTCGTCGGGGTTGAAGACATAGGGCGTGGTCAAGAGGTCGAGCTTGTGCGCCTCGGCGATCATGTCGACCTCGAGGCCGAAGCCCATGCCGGTCTCTTCGAAACTCTGCCGCATGCTGCCGTCGAACAGGCCGATGGTGGGAAAATTCTGCACGCCGGAAAAGCCCATCGTCTTCAGCTCTGCCAGCAGCAGCGGCATGATGACGAAGGGGTCGGTGCCGTTGACGCCGGCCAGCACAGGCGTGTGTCTGACCACCGGCAGCACCTCGTAGGCCATCTCCTTGACGATCTCGTTGGCATTGCCATAGGCGAGCAGGCCGGCGGCCGAGCCGCGCCCGGCCATGCGGTAGCGGCCGGAATTGTAGATGATGATGAGGTCGATGCCGCCGGCCTCCTCGGCTTTCGCCGACAGGCCGGTGCCGGCGCCGCCGCCGACGATCGGCACGCCCTTGTCGATCATTCCCCTGAATTTCTTCAATATGTCCTTGCGCGGTATGGCGGGCATTTTTGAGATCTCTCACTGTCTGGCGATGTCGAGGAAGGCCGATGTTGCAGCCTTTGCGAATTCCGGGTCGTTGATATGCAGCGGCAGGCGCGTCACGCGGCGCTTGCCGTTGGGCTGGATGGTGCGCTCGATGGCTTCGAACAGAACGGCGTCGGCTTCCGGGTCGAAGAAGGCGCCGCCTTCGATGTCGAGCGCCGAGACGCCTTTTTCCGGGATGAGAAGATGCACCGGCCCTCCGCAGCGGGCGAGCCTGGTGCCGATCCACTCGCCGATCGCGCGGCATTCGTCCGCCGTGGTGCGCATCAGCGTGACATTGGGATTGTGTTCGTAGAACAGCCGATCGCGATAGGGCTCCGGAATGGTCGAAGGCGCCCAGAAGTTCACCATGTCGAGCGCGCCGACGGAGCCGACATAGGGCAGCCCCGTGCGAACTATGGCGCCGAAACGATCCTCCGTCGCCGGCAGCACACCGCCGAACAGCAGATCGCAAACTTCGGTCGTGGTGATGTCGACGACGCCGGACAGCAAGCCGCTGTCGGCCAGCTTTTCCATGCTGCGGCCGCCGGTGCCGGTGGCGTGGAAGACCATGCAGTCATATCTGGAACGGAGCTGGTCGGCGATGGCGGTCACGCAAGGCGTTGTGACGCCGAACATGGTGAGGCCGATCGATGGTTTGCCGTCGGGTGGCGGCGCCGGCTTGGTTGCCATGCCTACGATCGCCTGGGCGGCATTGTGCAGCACGACACGGGAGATCCGGTTCAGTCCGGCCATGTCGGTCACCGCCGGCATCATGATGATGTCGGAGACATCGACATAGGGAGCGGTATCGCCGGAGGCGAGCGTCGAGACCATGATCTTGGGCAAGCCGAGCGGCAGGGCGCGCATGCCCGATGTGATGATCGATGTGCCGCCACCGCCGCCGATGCCGATCATGGCTGCGATGTCGGTGCGCGACTGGACGAAGCGGGCGAAGGCGATGCCCATCGCGGCGACCGCGGCGCCACGGTCATTGCCGCCGAGCACGGCGTCACGGCCGCCCGGATGATGGTCGGCGATTTCCCTAGCGCTGATATCGACGGGGATGGTTGCGTCGCGCGTTCCGACATCGACACGACAAACGAGGGCGCCCGCAGCAGTGATCGCATCGGCCAGGAAGGCGAGCTCCTCGCCCTTCGTGTCCGCGGTACCCGCCACATAGATACGCTTCATTGCGCTCCCCCGATCCTGGCAGGCGCGATGCCGCCCCCATTGCTCATTGCCCGGGCCACTCGACGATGCGGACACCATTGCAAATTTTTGAGACGCGCGTATCGTATTGGTATGAATGTCTCACGTCAACAATCCACTGCGAGCGACGACGCTGAACGGGCAACCGGCCCGGTGCCCGAACGTGGGCCGCGCGCGCGGACCAAACGGCTGATGCTGGAGACGGCAACAAGGCTGATGCAGGCGGGCGTCACGCCCTCGGTCAGCGAGGTCGCCGAGGCGGCCGAGGTTTCCCGTGCCACCGCCTATCGTTACTTCCCGAGCCAGTCGGCACTGGTGCAGGCCGTCGTCGACGAGGGGCTGGGGCCAATCCTCACCTGGCAATCGACCTCCGCCGATGCCGAGCGCCGGGTCGCGGAGCTGTTCGATACGGCCATGCCGCGCATCGAGGCCTTCGAGGCCACGTTCAAGGCAGCACTGAAGCTGTCGCTCGATCAATGGGCGCGGCGTCAGGCCGGCACGCTGGGCGCTGAGCCCGCCTTTACGCGCGGCCATCGCATCGACTTGCTGAAAGATGCGATCGCGCCGCTCAAGAGCCGTTTGCCGCCGCGCGACTTCAAGCGGCTGGCGCAGGCGCTGTCGCTGATCTTCGGCGTCGAGGTGCTGATTGTGCTCAAGGATATCTGGGGACTGGACAGCCGCCGGACGAGGGCGGTCGCACAGTGGGCAGCTGGGGCGCTGGTGCGTGCGGCAGTCGCGGAATCGGTCGATGAAGGAGGCAGCCCCGATCCGAAGGCAGTCATGAAATAGAGCCTATCTGGTTCGACCAGATTGGCATGCACGCTACTGATCTTAGCCGTTGAGTGGGGTGTCGGACAATACCCAATCATATCACTGAGTAGGAAAATCTTGGTAAAACAGGCAGATAAAGCCGGAATCCGATGGCAATGGCCACGTCAAGCTGTCAAGAAAGGGCTTGACGCGCATGCAAAATTGGTAATACCAGATTGGATCAGAAAAGCGGATCGAAAGTGAGGGCTGCGATCCATTTTCCGGCAGGGGCGAGGAGGCTCGAAACCGGGAAGGTGCGATCACGGGAGGAACTACCAGGGCCGGCCCCGTTGCCGGCTCGCACGATAAGGTAGAACGCGCACAAGGGAGGAAATCATTATGCGCAAGTTAGTGACCAGCGCACTTGCTGGTATCGGCTTAACGCTTGCCTGCGGAACGTCCGTTTACGCGCAGGACAAAGAACTCACCATATTCTGGGCGGAATGGGATCCGGCGAACTATTTGCAGGAACTCGTCAATCTCTACGAGGCCGAGACCGGCGTGAAGGTCACGGTCGAAACCACGCCTTGGTCCGACTTCCAGACCAAGGCATTCACCGAGTTCAACGCCAAGGGCAGCGCCTACGACATGGTGGTCGGCGACTCGCAGTGGATCGGTGCCGCATCCGAGGCGGGCCACTATGTCGACCTTACCGACTTCTTCAACAAGCATAATTTGAAGGAGGTGATGGCGCCGGCGACTGTCAAGTACTA
>NZ_RZOM01000387.1:0-5157 GCF_003999175.1 Mesorhizobium sp. M7A.F.Ca.ET.027.03.2.1
GGCCACGGTCTCACTGGCGATTGCCGTGTCGAGCGGTCCGATGTTTGCGGCGTCGGGCGTCTTGAACATGGTGTCGGCGGCGGCAACACGCACGGCCGGGTCCTTGGCGCCGAGCGTCAGCGTGCCCAACGCATCGCGTATGACGCGACGCAGCGTGTTGTTGACCTTGATCTTGGTGATGCCGTCCTTGGCCGCCTCGCCCGACGCCTCGCCGCTCAACGGGTCGGAAAGCTGGACGCTTTCGCCCGCTTCCTTGCCGACAAACACAAGGGAATCAGCCTTGCGGACATACAGGTTGCCGTCGGCAAGTGCCGCAAGCGGCCGCTCTACAGCCGGATCGCCGGCGGCCGCCAGTTCGTGGACGACGGCCCCGATCTCGGAAAAGCCCTTGGCCGTGGCGAATTTGGCGATGATGCCGCGCAGATCGGCTTCGCCGGCGCCGGAGGACGACAGCGTCGCCAGCAGGAACAACAGCATCAAACCCGTGCGGATCAAGGTCATCGGTCTCTGGTAACCCCTGAAGGTTGAAGTGGGCGTCCGGACGGCGGAGGAAGCCGTCCGGACGCGCGCGGTCATGGGCATGGACCTGAAGGTCCAGCCCGGGGAGGATCAGTTCGTGCCCTTGCCGCCGCACTTGCCGGTGGCAACATTGAAGTTGCCGCAGGACAGAGGCGCGCGCCAATCGGAGATCAGGTCCTTGGAATCAGGCAGATAGTCGGACCACTCGTCACCCATCACCAGGCCCGGCGTGCGCGACACGGTTTCGAACTGGCCGTCGGCCTGGATTTCGCCGATCAGCACCGGCTTGGTGATGTGGTGGTTCGGCATCATCGTCGAATAGCCGCCGGTCAGGTTCGGCACCGACACGCCGATCATGGCGTCGATGACCTTGTCCGGATCGGTGGTGCCGGCCTTCTCGACCGCCTTCACCCACATGTTGAAGCCGATATAATGGGCTTCCATCGGATCGTTGGTGGTGCGCTTGTCGTTCTTGATGAACTTGTGCCAGTCGGCGATGAACTTCTTGTTCTCGGGCGTGTCGACGCTCTCGAAATAGTTCCAGGCGGCGAGATGGCCGACCAGCGGCGCGGTGTCGAGACCGGCTAGCTCTTCCTCGCCGACCGAGAAGGCCATGACCGGGATGTCCTCGGCCTTGATGCCCTGGTTGCCGAGTTCCTTGTAGAACGGCACGTTGGCGTCGCCGTTGACGGTCGAGACGACGGCGGTCTTCTTGCCGGCCGAACCGAACTTCTTGATCGCCGAAACTTCGGTCTGCCAGTCGGAGAAGCCGAACGGCGTGTAATTGACCATGATGTCTTCAGCCGCCACGCCCTTGGCCTTCAGATAGGCCTCGAGGATCTTGTTGGTGGTGCGCGGATAGACGTAGTCGGTGCCTTCCAGCACCCAGCGCTTCACCGAACCACCATCCTCGCTCATCAGATAGTCGACAGCCGGGATGGCCTGCTGGTTCGGCGCCGCACCGGTGTAGAACACGTTGCGCTCGCTTTCCTCGCCCTCATACTGGACGGGGTAGAACAGGATATTGTGGAGTTCCGAGAACACCGGCAGCACCGATTTGCGCGACACCGAGGTCCAGCAGCCGAACACCGCCGCGACCTTGTCCTTGGAGATCAGTTCGCGCGCTTTTTCGGCAAACAGCGGCCAGTTGGAAGCCGGATCGACGACGACCGCCTCGAGCTTCTTGCCGAGCAGACCACCCTTGGCGTTCTGCTCGTCGATGAGCATCAGCATGGCGTCCTTCAGCGTCGTCTCCGAAATCGCCATGGTCCCCGACAGCGAATGGAGAATGCCGACCTTGATCGTGTCGTCGGCGGCCTTGACCGGAGCGGACGTCAACAGGCCGGCGGCGACCACACCAGCCGAAAACATTTTTGTTATTGTCGAGAAATTACCCCTCATATTACAGACTCCCAAGCTAGTTGATTGCACCGCAACACTACAAAGCAACCCCCATGCCAACCGCTCTGGCAATCCCGAAAGGGCACAAATAAATTATAGATATCAGCACCTTGGCATATAGGGCTTACAAAACAAAGAGAGGTGGCCAGAAAATCGATTGAGGGAATTTTGCGCAGCTTGCGCAGCCTCTGCCTATTTTTCGATCATTTGCCAAATCTGCCTAGATTTTGAACTCACCAGTGCCTCAGGCGACCGATGTTGCGGCGCGGTGCAAAAATAGGGCAAGCTCGCTCTTCAAGCGAGCGACGTCATGGTTTCAGGTATTTCACGTATTTTCATCGGCATACTGCTTCTGGCTGCAGCAACCGTGGCCGCGCGAGCCGATTTCAGCGACGGCAAGATGCCTGACGGCGCCTATCATTGCGAAGTGTACCTGCTTGGCATGTTCCTCAGCCTCGGCGACATCACCATCAAGGGGAACGTCTACAGCGGCCCCGTCTACACCAGCCTTAGCGTCTTCGGCACCGCGCGGCAGGGCTACAACTACCAAATGGACGCAAACGGCGTGATCTCGTGGCTGGGGCCGCTGGGCGGATATACCGCCGGCGGCAATTCACTGTCGCTGACCCAGGCGACGCTGGACGGCGAAACCGTGCCCTCCTTCGACATGATCATGAAGCAGCCCGACGGCGCCTTCACCGCCTCGACCTGCACAAAGCAGTGAGGCGGCAAGAAAAAGGCGCGGAACCTTGCCGGTTCCGCGCCAGCAGTCCGTCGGGAGGATGTGACTAGATCGTCTTGGCCGACATCTGCGCGGCGATGTAGTCGGCCTGGCGGATCGCCAGCGACACGATCGTCAGGGTCGGGTTTTCGGCGGCCCCGGTGGTGAACTGGCTGCCATCCGACACGAACAGGTTCTTGATGTCGTGCGCCTGGCCGTGCTTGTTGACGACGCCGTCTTCCGCTTTCTCGCTCATCCGGTTGGTACCGAGATTGTGGGTCGACGGATAGGGCGGCGTCGGGAAGGTGCGGGTGGCGCCGACCGCATCATAGAGTGCCGTAGCCTGCTTGTAGGCGTGGTTACGCATCGCGGTGTCGTTTGGATGATCGTCGAAATGCACGTCGGCGATCGGCATGCCGTGCGCGTCCTTCTCGTCGGCATGCAGCGCGATGCGGTTCTCCGCGCGCGGCATGTCCTCACCGACGATCCAAAGGCCGGCCATGTGGTCGTAGTGATCGAGTGCTGTGGTGAACGAGCGCCCCCATGCGCCCGGATCAAGAAACGCTGCCATGAACGGCAGGCCGAGCGACAGCGTCTCGAACTCGTAGCCACCAACGAAACCGCGCGATGGATCATGCCGCGCCTCGTCGCGGATGATGCCGGCCATGGTCGTGCCGCGATACATGTGCACCGGTCTGTCGAAGATGGCATAGACCGAGCCGGTGGTGTGACGCATGTAGTTCTTGCCGACCTGACCCGACGAGTTGGCAAGCCCATCGGGGAATTTCCCCGACGCCGAATTGAGCAGCAGCCGCGGGCTCTCGATCGAATTGCCGGCAACCGCGACGATGCGCGCCTTCTGCTCCTGCAGCTTGCCGTCTTTGTCGGCGTAGACAACGCCGGTCACCTTTCCGCTGGCGTCATGGTTGATCTTGATCGCCATGGCATTCGGCCTGACTTCGAGATGGCCTGTCGCCTCTCCCTTGGGTATCTCGGTGTAGAGCGTCGACCATTTGGCGCCCCATTTACAGCCCTGGAAGCAGAAGCCGGTCTGCTGGCAGGACATGCGGTCGTCGCGATCGACCGAGTTGATCGCCATGTTGCCGGTGTGGCATTCCTTGTAGCCGAGCTTGTCGGCGCCGGCCTTCAACACCTTGAAATTGTTGTTGCCCGGCAGCCGCGGCCAGTCATTGGTGCCGGTGACGCCCATCTTGGCTTCAGCCTGGGCATAGTAGGGCTCCATCTCGGCCAGCGTGATCGGCCAATCGAGCAGGTTGGCGCCTTCCAGTTTGCCGTAGGTCGACAGCCCCTTGAACTCATGCTCCTGGAAGCGCAGCGAAGCTCCCGCCCAATGCGTGGTCGAACCGCCGACCGACTTGACGATCCAGGCCGGCAGGTTGGGAAAGTCCTTGGCCACACGCCAGTCGCCCGACGTGGTGCGCTTGTCCGTCCAGGCGAGCTGGCTGAACGAACCCCACTCGTCATTGATGAAGTCTTCGTATTCGTGGCGCGCGCCGGCTTCCAGGATGACGACGTCGACACCCTTCTGGGCGAGTTCGTTGCCGAGCGTGCCGCCGCCGGCGCCCGAGCCGATGATGACGACCACGCCATCGTTGTTCAGATCAAATGAAGCTGCCATGGTTTCCTCCCATGATTTCTGTTTGCGGGTTCAAGAACGACGGGGCTCAGAGCCACTCGATGTCGTCGAAACCGCGCGCGATGTAGCCGCCCTTGGAATAGGACTCGCCCTCGTAACCGAAGATCGGCCACACCTCTTTCTGGTTGTAGAGGCTGACCACGAGGCCACCCCGAATGGCCTGGAAGAACGGCGTCGCCTCGATTTGCTTCAGCACGGCGACGCGCTGGTCTTCCCAGCCAAGGCCGCGGTAGCCGCCGTCACCGGACTTCTTGTCGAGGTCGGCGATGCCATCTTCGAGCATAGTCTTGTAGGCGGCGTCCTTGCCGGCCTGTTCGTCGTGGCCTTTCACGGCAATGGCGTAATATTTGTCCGGAACCTGATCGTGCGGATAGATGTCACGCGCCATCTGGATCAGCGTCGCCATGGTTTCGGGCTTGAGTGCCGATGTCTCCAGTCCCCAGGCATGCTCGGGGCTGATGACGGCGCCGCCTGAGATGACGAGCAGCGCGCCGATGCTGCCGCGTTTGAGAAGCTCGCGACGGGACAGCCCGGGCTTCGCGTCATAGATCGTGACCATTTTATTCCTCCCTGCTTGCTATGTGCGCTCTCTTCAGAACGCCGTTGCTGGCGCGCTGCCCCCGTCAGGGGACGGCTGCGATGTCTCCTATTGGAAGCGACCTCCGCGTTGCAGAACCTCGATCTTGTAGCCGTCGGGATCCTCGATGAAGAAAAAGCGGGCGATCAGCGACCCGTCGCGGTTGAACTCGACGATTTTCTTCGGGTTGAGCCCTAGCGCGCCGAGACGATCATGTTCGCCGTCGAGATCGACGACCGAGACCGCCAGATGGCCGTAGCCGTCGCCGAGCCCGTAAGGCTC
>NZ_RZOM01000388.1:0-5133 GCF_003999175.1 Mesorhizobium sp. M7A.F.Ca.ET.027.03.2.1
ATCATCAGGCGGTCGAGGCAGCGGCCGAGCGGCAGCGTCGTCTGGGCGATGCGATGAACGGCCCTGGCGAGGTGTTGGTCGAGCTGGCCGAACTGCTGGTCAAGACCGTCGCGCATGCCGACTGGGCGATGCTGCAGAAGAACGGCACCGACGCCACCACGGCCTGCGTGACGATCGCACGCGCCGGCACTGGCCGGCGCAAGGTGCTGGTCGCGCGCGGCTCCTATCACGGCGCCGTGCCGTGGTGCACGCCTTCGCTCGCCGGCGTCACCGCCGAGGACCGCGCCCATATCATCCATTTCGACTACAATGACGTTGCCAGCCTCGAGGCAGCCGTCGAGCAGGCCGGCAGCGATCTTGCCGCCGTCGTCGTCACCGCTTTCCGCCACGATATCGCCCGCGACCAGGAACTGCCGACCGCCGCCTTCGCCAGACAGGCGCGCGAGCTGACCACCGCCGCCGACGCGGCGCTGATCGTCGATGATGTCAGGGCCGGCTTCCGCATCGATCTCGCCGGCAGCTGGGAACCGCTCGGCGTACGGCCGGACCTGTCCGCTTTCTCGAAGGCGATCGCCAATGGCTATCCGCTTGCCGCGATCACCGGCACCGACCGGTTTCGCGAAGCCGCGACCAAGGTCTATGTGACGGGGTCGTTCTGGTATGGCGCCGTCGCCATGGCCGCCGCGATCGCCACCATCAACACGCTGCGCGACACCGACGCAATCTCCAGGATGACTGAAGCCGGCGACAGGCTGCGCTCAGGCCTCGATGCCGCAGCGAAGAAGCATGGCCTGTCGCTTCGCCAGACCGGCCCAGTGTCGATGCCGATGGTGCTCTTCGACGGCGATGCCGAATTCAAAAAGGCCGACGCCTTCTGCTCGGCCGCCTTGCGCGAGGGCGCCTATTTCCACCCCCGGCACAACATGTTCCTGAGTGCCGCGCATACCGCAAAAGACATAGATCTCGCCCTGCACGCTGCCGATGCCGGCATGGCCGCAGCGGCGCAGGTGGCGTGACCAGCGCCGATGCGGTGGGAAGGAACAAATCGCTCAGCCGACGGCCGACACCAGGCGGCCGTTCTGCGCCGCGCGGCGCAGTTCTTCCGGCGTGACCGCACCGTCGTTCAGCCGTTCGAGAACCTTGACCAACAGGCGTCCGCCTTCGATCATGTCCTGCTGAATGCCCTTGCGCACGCCGTTCTCGTCACGCGCCCGCAGCGCGTCGAGAATGTCGAGGTGCCGGTGGCGGCCGTCGTAGGTCGGCCTGGCGTGCGGGTATTGATAGTTCACCAGTGGTCCGTTGCGCAGCCAGATGCCCTCGATGATGGCCAGCAACTCCGGCATTTGCGCCGCCTGGTAGATCGAGTGATGGAATTCCCAATTGTCGCGGACGGCTTCGAACCAATGGCCATTGTCCTCGTTGGCAATCAGTCTGTCATGCACCTCGGCCAGACGGTCGATCTCCCGTGGCTCGATGCGCGTTGTTGCCGCCGCCCCCGCCATGCCTTCGAGATGCAGCCGGATGCTGCGCAGTTCCAGATATTGGGCCAGCGACAGCTGGGCGACGGTGATCGAACGGCCAGCCTCCATCTCCAGGCCTTTTTCGCGCACCAGCTGCATCAGCGCCTCGCGCACTGGCGTCTCAGACACCTGAAGGCTGGCGGCAAGGTCGCGGATCTTGAAGCGATGGCCCGGCCAGAAGCGGCCCTCCATCATGGCGCGGCGAAGCTCCTCGTAGACGCGCGTCGTCAGATTGTCGCGCGCGATCGGCGCGATAGAAGCAGTCACATCCGCTCTCCGTTCTTGCAGCGGCGCCGGCGTCGCCTGCGTCGCGTGGGCTGTGTATATGATACCACGAATGGCCTGACCACCGACATGAGACAGGCAGCTGCGAGACGGGCAGCCATGGTGCAGACGGACATGAGACGGGGCGCATGACCGCGACGCCTTCACTCCTGTTCGGCGCCATAGCCGACGATCTGACCGGCGGCACCGAGCTGGCGTCGATGCTGGTGGCGCGCGGCATTCCAACGGGATGCACGGTCGGACTGAGTGCGCCGATCCCACCAGGCAATCTTGCCCATGTGATCCTGCTGAAGACCCGCGTCATCGCGGCCAGCGATGCGGTGCGCCAGGTTCTGGAGGCGGCGGACCGGCTGCTTGAAGCTGGTGCCCGGCAGATCTTCTTCAAATATTGCGCCACTTTCGATTCGACGCCTGCCGGCAACATCGGTCCTTGCGCCGAGGCGCTGCTCGAGCGGCTCGGCGGCGGCGTCACGCTGTTCACCCCGGCGCTGTGTGAGACCGGCCGCACCGTCTATCAGGGACACATGTTCGGCGGCGCCCAATTGCTGGGTGAATCGCCCAAGCGCTTCGATCCGCTGACGCCGATGACCGATTCCAATCTGGTTCGCGTGCTGCAGGCGCAGAGCAAGGGCAAGGTCGGGCTGGTGCCCTATCTCGTCGTCGATGCCGGGGCGGAGGCCATCCGCAACGCCATACGAGAGCACAGCGCGGGCGGCGAGACGCTGCTGGTCACCGACACGATTCGCGAGCGCGACCTGGTTGCGATCGCGGAAGCGACCTTCGACCTGCCGCTGATGACCGGCAATTCCTCGGTCGCCGCGCATCTGCCACCGGCCTGGCTCACGCATGGGCTGCTGAATTCAGTCGATCTCGTTACCGCCAGCCTGCCGGCCATAAACGGCCCAGCGGCGGTGCTGGCCGGCAGCGTCGCCGACCGCACCATCGAACAGCTCGAACGCTTTGCGCAAAACCATCCACTGCTGACGATCGATCTGGCCAGAGCCTTCGCCGGCGCCGATGTAGTGGCCGAAGCGCGTGCCTTCGCCCAGCGGCATTTGCCCGGCGCGATGATCGCCATTGCCACGACAGCGCCGCAAACGACGGTCGAAGCGCTGCAGCAGGCGCATGGCCGCAAGGCGGTGGCGGCAAAGGCGGAAGAGATGCTGGCCGGGATTGCACAGATTCTGGTGCGTGAACTCGGCGTCCGACGGCTGGTCGTCGCCGGCGGCGAGACAGCCGGTTCGGTGGTCAAGGCGCTCGGCATCGACCGCATCGCCATGGGTGCCTATGAGGGGCCGGGACTGTCGCGTGCGACTGCTCACCTCCCCGGCCTGCCATCCGAGCCGCTGGCGCTGATGTTGAAATCGGGGAAGCTCGGCGGCCCGGATATTTTCGCCGACGTCCTGCAAGACATGACACGGGCGACCACCGTCGCGCCGGCGATCGATATATGGCCACCGGCAAAACCTGTCATGCGGCCAACCACAGGAAAAGCATCGTGATGGACACCGAGACTGCACGCGCCAGCCTGATCACCGCGACGCAGACGCTGGACGCCAGCGGGATGAATGTCGGCACCACCGGCAACATCAGTGTGCGGACGACAAGCGGCATGATGATCACGCCGACGGGAATAGCTACAAGCGCGCTTCGGCCGGAGCAGATGGTGCCGATGCAACTCGATGGCAGCTGGGAGGGAGCGTTCCGGCCGTCGAGCGAATGGGAAATGCACGCCGAGATCTACAAGGCTTTCCCCGAGGCCGGTGCCGTCGTGCATGCCCATCCCGATCATTGCGTGGCGCTATCGTGTCTGCGCGAGGGACTGCCGCTGTTCCATTACATGGTCGCGGGTTTCGGTGGCGATGATGTGCGCTGTTCGGACTATGCGCTGTTCGCGTCAAGCGAACTGGCCAAGGTTGCCGTCGTCGCGCTCAAGGACAGGTCGGCCTGCCTGCTCGCCAATCACGGCATGGTCGCTTTCGGCGGCGATCTCGACATGGCGCTCATCCGCACCATCAAGCTCGAGACCTTGGCGCGGCAATACCTTTTGGCGCGCAGCGCCGGTACACCGGTGCTCATCGAGGGCAGCGAGATAGCCGCCATTCGGGGGCGGTACAAGAATTACGGCCAGCAGAAGTAGCCGGCCGAGCAATTCCGGGAACGGCTCTTCGCGCTCTTGAAGTGAAGAACCACTCAGTCGTCGACCCGCAAATGCGAGACGAGGGCTGCCACGTTCCGTGGAAGATCAGGCGGGGATCGGTTCGGCTGCAGGCGCATAGACGCTGACAGCCCCGGAGCCGATCAGTTGGTCGATGGTCTCGGCGCTGTAGCCGAGCACGTCGGCCAGCACGGCAGCTGTGTCCTGGCCCAGCATCGGCGGCGCGGTAAAGTCGGCGGTCAGCTGCGCGGCAAGTCCCTGTGCCGGGCGCACCATGGCGACGGAGCCGAGATGCGGATGCGGCAAGGTCTGGACGAGGCCACGTTCGCGCACATTGGGGCTATCGAAGACTTCCGGTATCGATTTTACCGTGCCGGCCGGCACGCTGGCGGCGGCACAGGTTGCCATCCAGTGGTCGCGTGGCTTGGTCTTGAAGGCAGCCGCCAATTCGGGGATCAAAGCCTCGCGGTTGGTGGCACGCGCGCCTGCCTTGATGAAGCGCGCATCCCCAGCCAGATGTGGCAGATCAAGGACCTTCTCGCACAGCGCCGCGAACTGGCGGTCATTGCCGACGGCCAGCGCGAAGCCGCCATCGGAAGCCTCGAATATCTGATAGGGGACAACCGTCGGATGCGCATTGCCGTAGCGGGCGACCTCGCGGCCGGTGTTGAGGTAACCGCTGCCGACATTGATCAGCAGGCTGAGCGCGCAGTCGATCAGCGACAGGTCGAGGAACTGGCCCTTGCCGGTCGTCGCGCGCTCGTAAAGCGCTGCCAGGATCGACTGCGTCGCGACCATGCCGCAGACGATGTCGGTGATGGCGACGCCGACGCGCATCGGCTCGCCATTGCTCTCGCCAGTGATGGCCATCAGGCCGCTTTCGGCCTGCATGACGAAATCATAGCCGGGCCGTCCGGCATCGGGTCCGGTCTGGCCATAGCCGGAGATCGAGCAGTAGATCAGCCGCGGGTTTGGCGCGCTGAGTTCCTTGAAACCGACGCCGAGGCGGTCGGCGGTGCCGGAGCGGAAATTCTCGACGACGATGTCGGCCTTCGCCGCCAGTTCGCGCACGATGGCCAGCCCCTGCGGGCTTTTCATGTCGAGCGCGATGCTCTGCTTGCCGCGATTGGCGCAGAGATAGTAGGTCGAGACACCCTTGTAGCTCGGCAC
>NZ_RZOM01000389.1:0-5106 GCF_003999175.1 Mesorhizobium sp. M7A.F.Ca.ET.027.03.2.1
ATCCTGATCTGGCCAGGCCCGTCGAACCCGCTCTGCCCCGGGCTCCCCAGGCGGTGGCTGCCGAGATGACGCAGGCCAGCCGCGACTCGCTGATCGACGGGCTGTTCCCGCGCACCGAATGGCCGCAGCCGCCAAAGGCACCGTTTCCCCGACTGAAGAAGAAGTCCGACCGACGCAGCGATTTCGTCATAGCCGCGCTCGGCATCACGCTCGGCCTGATCTGCGCCCTGTTCCCCTGGTACATCTTCTTCAACCAGGACCAGTTTGGCGTCCAGGCGATGAAGTTCGGCGGCACCGGCTCCAATTCCGGGCGAGCGGGCGGCGGCGTGGTCGCCGAACGCAGCGCGCCGCTGACGGCAAAGGATATTCCCGCGGCCAATCTCGATCTTCTTGCCACGGGGACGGTGCGGGACGATGCCAATCCCGCAGCCGCACCCGACGAGCAACCGTTTCCGGCCGACGCGGCGAAATTCCGCATGGTTCATGTCGCTAACGGCCGTGCCATGATCCAGGACGACGCTGGCCTCTGGATCGTCCAGCGCGGCTCGATACTGCCTGACTCCAGTCAGGTGTCCTCCATCGAGCAGCGCAACGGCAAATGGGTCATGGTCACCAGTGCCGACCGGGTGATCGAACTCTCCAGATAAACGATCTCCGGCTCCCGCCATCCGCAAGGCCCGCGCAAGACTGGCGGCCTAGTCTCTGGGTACCTGCTCGGAGATTCCCATGGAGCCCGTTTCCCTTTTCGACCTCGCCGCCAAGCAAGCGCAATGGCTGGCCGTGCGCCAGTCGGCAGTCGCCGGCAACATCGCCAATGCCAACACGCCAGGTTATACGGCAAACGATGTCGAGCCATTCGAAAAGGTGCTCGACCGCGCTGCCGTATCGCTGCAGGCGACCCAGGCCGGCCATCTCGGCAATGCGGCGACCAATGCCGGCTTCACCATCAAGCCACAGGAGAATGACGGCGTCGTCATGCCGTCCAAGAACTCGGTCGTTCTGGAAGACCAGTTGCTGAAAGCCGGCGAGGTGCGCCGCTCCTTCGAGCTCAACACAGCGATCGTCAAGGCGTTTCATACGATGATGATGATGGCGGTGAAGAGCTGACCATGGACGCACTGACCGCAGCCCTCAAAGTCGCAGCATCCGGCCTCGGCGCCCAGTCGGAGCGCCTGCGCGTGGTTTCCGAAAACCTCGCCAACGCCCAGTCGACCGGCACCGCGCCCGGCTCCGATCCTTATCGCCGCAAGACCATCAGCTTCGTCTCTGAGCTTGACCGGGCCTCCGGCAGTTCAACGGTTGCAGTGAACTCGATCGATCGAGATCCCAGTGACTTTCCAGTCGAGTTCCAGCCCGGCAACGAGGCCGCCGACGAGAAGGGCTACGTCAAGATGCCCAACGTCAACGTGCTGATCGAAATGGCCGACATGACCGAGGCCAATCGCTCCTACGAGGCCAACCTTCAGGTGGTCAAGCAGGCCCGCGACCTGATTTCCATGACCATCGACCTGATGAGGAACCAGTAATGATCAGCGGTATCGGAGCGCTTCAGTTCAAGCCGTCGATCGGCGGCGACGACGCAGCCACAAGCCTGCTCCAGGGCGGCGCGACACCTTCGGCCGGCGGCACCATCGGCACCTCCTTCGCCGAGGCGCTGAGCCAGGCAGCCTCCAAGACCGTGAACACGCTGCAGAATGCCGAGCAGGTATCGTTGCAGGCGCTCAAGGGCGACGCCGACACCCGTCAGGTGGTCGACGCCGTGATGAGCGCGCAGCAGGCGCTTCAGACCGCCGTCGCCATCCGCGACAAGGTGGTTTCCGCCTATCTCGAAGTCAGTCGAATGGGCATCTGAGGAATTCCGCCATGAAAGCACTCGCCATCGCCGCCACCGGCATGAATGCCCAGCAGACAAATCTGGAAGTCATCGCCAACAACATCGCCAACATCAACACCACCGGCTACAAGCGCGCCCGTGCCGAATTCTCCGACCTGCTCTATCAGGTCGACCGTACACAAGGCGTGCCCAACCGCTCCAACGCCTCGCTGGTGCCGGAGGGCGTCTCGATCGGCCTCGGCGTCAAGACGACGGCCGTGCGCAACGTGCACACCCAGGGCGAACTGACCAGCACCGGCAACAGTTTCGACCTGGCGCTGACCGGCAGGGGCTGGTTTCAGATCGAGGGTGCCGACGGCGGCACGCTCTACAGCCGCGCCGGAGCTCTCAACACCAACGCCACCGGCCAGCTCGTGACGGTCGACGGCGCTGCCGTCATTCCGGCAATCAATGTTCCCGGGGATGCCGTCGAGGTCATCGTCAACAAGACCGGGCAGGTCTTCGCCCGCATCGACGGCCAGACCGACCTGCAGAACCTCGGTCAGCTTCAGATCGCCAACTTCGCCAACGAGGCCGGCCTGGCGCCGCTCGGCGACAATCTGTTCCAGGAAACCACGGCTTCGGGGCCGGCGAATGTCGGCGTGCCGGGCGATCCCGGCTTTGCCACCATCCAGCAGGGCTATCTCGAAGCCTCCAACGTCGACCCGGTCAAGGAAATCACCGAACTGATCTCGGCGCAGCGCGCTTATGAGATGAACTCCAAGGTCATTCAGGCCGCCGACGACATGGCCTCCGTGGTCTCCAAGAACATCAGGTAACGCATGATGTCGACGCCCGGCCTCCTGTCCGCATTCCGCCGCACCGCGCTCATCCTTGCGCTGGTGACCGGCACGATGCCGGCTTTTGCCCAGGAGTCGGCCAACCAATCGGCCACCCGGATCGCCAGCAATCAAGCTGGCGGCGAGGTGGTGCTTATTCCGAGCCGGGTAATCTATCCCGGCGAGACCATCAACCTGGCTGCCCTGAAACAGGTCACCCTTATCGTCGGCAAGCACAAGCCGGAGGCGGTCGCCACGCGAGCCGAAGAACTGGATGGCAAGGTCGCCAAGCGCACGCTGCTGCCCGGCCGCTACATTCCTTCCACCGCCATCCGCGAGGCCTGGCTGGTCGAACAGGGTGCTTCCGTGCAGATCTTCTTCATCGCCGGCGGGCTGACGATCTCGGCCACCGCCGTGACGCTGCAGCCGGGAGCTGCGGGCGACCTCGTCAAGGTTCGCAACATCGACAGCGGCAAAATCCTGTCCGGCACGGTGATGGCGGACGGAACCATCCAGGTCAGCGCGTCATGATGCGCGGGCTTACCCTGATGCTGGCAGCCGTGCTTGGCCTGCAGCCGGCGCTGGCCGACGGCCTGACGTCGAAGGCCAAGCGCGAGCTCGCCGCCAAGAATGGCGGCGTCTACAGCGATCCCGAATATGATCCGGCCACCACCAGCCGCATGTTCCGGGTTTCGACCGGGCCGAGTTCGCTGCCGCCGGGCCAGGTGGCCGCGCGCATCAAGGACATCGCCCAGTTGCAGAGTTCGCGCGACAATCAGCTCGTCGGCTACGGCCTGGTCATCGGCCTTGCCGGATCGGGCGACAGCCTGCGCAACTCGCCATTCACCGAACAGTCGATCCGCGCGATGCTCGAAAATCTCGGCATCGCCACCGAAGGCGGCAGTGCACGCGCCAAGAATGTCGCCGCCGTCATCGTTACCGCCAACATGCCGCCCTACGTGCAATCGGGCGCCCGCATCGACATCGACGTCTCCTCGATGGGCGACGCGACCTCGCTTTCCGGCGGCACGCTGATCATGACGCCGCTGAAGGCGGCGGACGGCGAGATCTATGCCGTCGGCCAGGGCTCGGTCATCGTGTCCGGCTTTACCGCCCAGGGACAGGCCGAGCAGCTGACGCAAGGCGTGCCGACCTCCGGCCGCGTGCCGAACGGCGCCATCGTCGAGCGTGCCGTCCAGGCCGAATTCGACGATCAGGCGATCCTGACGCTGCAACTGCGCAATCCCGATTTCTCGACCGCTATCCGCATCGCGGACGCCATCAACGACTACACCGGCCAGCGCTTCGGCATGCGGGTGGCGGCCGAGCGCGATTCTCGCACCGTGCAGATCAGAAGGCCGAAGGGTGTCTCGGCGGCGCGCTTCTATGCCGAAATCGAGAATCTGGTGGTCGAATCCGACACGCCGGCCCGTGTCGTGATCGACGAGCGCACCGGCACCATCGTCATCGGCAATGACGTCAAGATCTCACGTGTCGCCATCAGCCACGGCACGCTCACCGTGCGCATCACCGAAGCGCCGCGCATCGTCCAGCCCGAGCCCTTCTCCAAGGGCGAGACCGCCATCGAACCATTCACCGCCATCGACGCCAGCCGGCCCGACGCCCGCGTTGCCGTGCTTGACGGACCCGATCTCCAGACCCTCGTTTCCGGCCTCAATCGCCTCGGCGTCAAGCCGGATGGCATCATCGCCATTCTGCAGGGCATCAAATCGGCCGGTGCCCTGCAGGCCGACCTGGTTCTGCAATAGGCGATGCCGATGACGCGCTTTTTCTCACACCACGAAAGACACCGCACCGCTGCGATCCTGCTCGCGACCGCCATTCTCGCGACGTTGCCCTTTGCCGGCGACACTGCGCGCGGCGAGGAGACGGTCCGCCAGGTCCTGCCGGGAGCACCGGTGGCCGCGGCGCCGCAGCAATTGACGCGGGAAAAGGCGCCGGACCAAAGCGAGATCGAGCGCTTCTGCTCAAACATCGCCGACGCCGCCCGCGACCGCCGCTATGTCCTGCAGGCGGAGGAACTGAAGCGGCTCCAGGCCGGCATTGACGAGCGCATGAAAGCGCTCGATGCAAAGAAAGCCGAGTACGAGACCTGGCTGAAGCGACGCGAGGTTTTCCTGGCCCGGGCAGAGGACGGCGTCGTCCAGATCTACGCCGGCATGAAGCCCGACGCCGCCGCCGAGCGGCTGGCCATCGTCAACGCCGATCTGGCTGCGGCCATATTGATGAAGCTCGATTCACGCAAGGCGAGCGTCATCCTCAACGAAATGGACCAGAAGGCGGCGGCGACGCTCACCGGCATTATGGCCAGCGCAGCCCGAAGGGTAGATCCGTCATGATCCGGAAAATGCTTGTCCTGTGCGCGGTCACCGTACTGTCGGGTTGCGGAACCAACCTCAAGGAGGTCGGCAGGGAGCCGGCTCTGTCCCCGGT
>NZ_RZOM01000038.1:0-13060 GCF_003999175.1 Mesorhizobium sp. M7A.F.Ca.ET.027.03.2.1
CGCCGTCGCGCACATAGGCAAGGCCGAAGCGGGTGAAGCGCGGGTCGAGCATGTTGCGGCGATGGCCAGGTGAATGCACCCAGATGTCGAACAGCTTCTCGAGGTCGAAACGACCCTCGGCGATGTTCTCCGCCGCGGCGCCGGAAATTCGATTGTCCTTGACGCGCGAGGCGAAATCCTTGCCCCAGCCGGTGGTGTGGCTCATGCGGCGGCGCTGCGCCATGTAGCCGGCCTGCTGCAGGGCAGCCTGTTCGAGTTGCCGGTCGGCGACCAGCGGCGCGAGCCCCGCCGAGGCGCGGATGCTGGCCAGCGTGCTGGTGGCGGAGGAGGAGACCCCGGCGCCTTCGCCTGACGGCAGTGAAACGGTGCTGCAGGCGGCGAGGCCCGCCAAGGCTGCGAGGCCGGTCAGCACCATGCGCCTGTGCAGATTCGGGATCGGGTGGGTTTCGATTTTCGCTATGGTCATGCCCCTGAGATAACGTCGATCATGGCTTTTGCCGGGCAGGGCGGCGAAAATCGAAGATGTTAGGCGGCAGTATCGAGATCTGCGTCCGAGGAACCGCCCATCCGGTCGTCTTCCGTATGCACCCACCACGACCCGAGCGCGTCGATGAGCGGTACAAGCCGGCGGCCAGGCGCTGTGAGGTCATAGTCGACCCGCAACGGATAACCCGGACGCACCGTGCGCCGCACGATGCCGGCTTCTTCCAGCTTGCGCAGTTCCAGGGTCAGGATGCGATGCGACACGGTCGGGTTGTCACGTCTCAGTTCACTGAACCGCTTGGTCCCGTCCTTCAGATAATAGAGCAGCAGTGTGGGCCAGCGACCGCTGAGCACGCGCATGGTCTCTTCGATCGGGCAGCGTGAGACGACGTCTTTCATGGGCGGATCCTGGTTACAGAATTGTGCGTAATTTACATGGGACGACAAGCGTTTAGGGTCAAGTTTCGCTGCGCGGCGTGATCCTCTCAATCACGGAAGAAAACAAATGGAACCTATCCTCCTTTACGGCTTCCCGGCGGGAAGCTCGATGGGGCTTGTCGCTGCCTTTGAACGCGTCGGGCAACCCTATCGCCTGTGCCGCGTCGACATGCTCACCGAGATGAAAAACGATGCCTATGCCAGCATCAACGACCGTCAGGAAACGCCGGTGCTGATCACCGACGAAGGCCGGGTGCTCACCGAGACAATGGCCATCGCCTCGTGGCTCGAAGCCCGCGACACACAGCGCCGCATCAGCTTCGAACCGCGCACGCCGCAAGCCGACCGCATGCACCAGCTGATGGCCTTCGTGAACACCGGTTTCACCGCCGCCTTCAGCCCGCTCTGGGTGGCATTGGAAATGGCGGCGGATGAACCGGCGCTGAAGGCGACCTTGCGGGAGTTCGGCCGCAAGGCCGTTGCGGAACGTCATGATCGGCTCGAGGCGATGATCGCCGACACGGATTTCCTGGTCGGCGACCGGCTGACGCTGGCCGATACCACGCTGATCGGCGTGGCGCGCTGGGCGGAGTTTCACCAGGCGATCGACGGCGCTGCCTATCCCAAGCTGGCCGGATTGCGCCTTCGCATCGAATCCGATCCGGCCGTGCGTTATGCGCTGGCTGTCGAGGATGGCGAACAGCCCGCCGGTTCTGGCGCCTGCCTTGGCCACGTCCCCCTGACTGAGGTGATCGATCGCTTCGCTTCATAAGTTGCCAGCCGCGCGGCGCCAAGTGCATGGCGGCGCGCGGCGCCAAGTCTGCTGCCGCCCGGTTCAACCAGCCGTTACCGGCGGACTTGGCGACAACTGCTTCTAAATCGGCTAGGATAACGCTGTACGAGAAATGGCAGCTCCGGGCGGCCATCCAGGCGGTGACCGCCCCGACACACCGCCCCGACACACGGGAGGAAGGTTATGGCTGGCTTTCATGTCATGGCGGACGCACGTGGAATGCATGTGCAGCCAACGGTGCGCCGCATCACCACGTCGGACCTTTGGGACGCGCTGCGTCTCGGCTTCGAGGATTTCTGGGCAAAACCATCGCACTACGTGTTCCTGTGCCTGATCTATCCCATTGTCGGCTTGATCCTGACGCAGTGGACGTCCGGCGCCAATGCCATCCAGCTCATCTATCCCCTGATGTCGGGTTTCGCGCTGCTTTGGGCCATTTGCGGCCCTCGGCCTTTACGAGATCAGCCGCCGGCGCGAGCTCGGCATGAACACCTCCTGGCGGCACGCGTTTGACGTGCGGCGCTCGTCCGCGGTTCCGTCGATCGCTGTCATCGGCGTCATGCTGGTGGCGCTGTTCCTGCTGTGGCTCTACACCGCGAAATCGATCTACACTGGGCTGTTTGGCGACCAGCCGCCGCCCTCGATTGGTGGCTTCATCCGCGACGTGCTGACCACCAGCAAGGGGTGGACGCTGATCCTTGCCGGCAATGCCGCGGGCTTTGTCTTCGCCGTAGTTGTGCTGGCCACCACCGTGGTTGCCTTCCCGCTGCTGCTCGACCGTGACGTCGGCGCCGTTTCGGCGATCGAGACCTCGGCCCGGGCGGTGATGGCCAACCCGCTGCAAATGGCGCTGTGGGGCTTGCTGGTCGCCGTGCTTCTGGTGATCGGTTCGATCCCGCTGTTTGCCGGGCTCGCCGTCGTCATGCCGGTGCTCGGCCATGCCACCTGGCATCTCTACCGCAAGGTGGTCGAGCCCGAGCGGGTACAGCAGATAAGGCGGCCGATGTAACGAAGCAGGCACCCATGGCCTTCTCCCTGCCGAGCCTGCCCAACAAGATCGTCTGTCTGACCTGCCTTTGTATCGGTAGCTATCTGCCTGCCGCGCCAGCGCGCGCTGACCAGCCGGTGCAGTTTGAAAGCGCGGCTTCGGAGCCAACGTCATTTCAGAAGCGCATTGCGCAAGCAGGCGGCAAGGTCCCGAAGGCCGTTCCCGGCACGCCGCTGCAGGGGTATTTAACGCGTCCGCCGGGTGAGGGGCCGTTCCCGGCTGTCGTGGTTCTGCACGGATGTTCAGGTCTGCCCGGAAGTGTAAAGAAAACCTGGTCCGAGCGACTGTCCTCCTGGGGTTACGTCGTCCTCGTCGTCGACAGCTTCAGCACCCGCGGCATAAAGGAGACCTGTGATGGCCTCCACTCTGTTGATCGCGTATATGACGCCTACGGCGCTCTGGAATTCCTATCGAAATACAGTTTGTCGAACCGCGGCGCATTGCGTTGATGGGGTTCTCCGCTGGCGGGAACGCAACGCTCGAGGCCTTGCAATCTGGTGGAGACGAGCGGCTTATGGAGCGCAAATTCAAGGCTGCGATCGCCTACTATCCGGATTGTTCGGCAACGAATGGCGACATGGCGGCCCCGACCTTGATACTGATCGGCGAGCTTGACGATCGGACCCCCGCCAAAATTTGCCAGGAGATGATGACGCAGCGCAGCGGCAAGGGAAGCTCCGTACAGCTTGACGTCTACCCGGGTGCTCGTCACGGATTTGACTCCGCAGGATTGAAGACTGGCATCGAGACCTATGGTCACCGGATGCAGTACAATGCGGCCGAGCAATCCATCCTTGCCTCTCATGCATTCCTGAAAGACGTCTTCGGCGGCTGATAGTGGCGACTGCCGTTTTGCACTCTCAGCGCTGCGCGTCTGTCGCCATCTTCAGCGCGAGTGCCTTCCGCACCGTGCCATCATCCGGCGCCGGATGACCGATTTTCGCAACCGATGTGCCGATCGAGACGGTGGGCGACCGGCGCTTTCACTACCGCTGACGCACGAAACGTGGCCTCTTCATTTCGCGAGAGTGATGCGGCGACTGGCATACATCTCGCGATTTCCAAGCATGGCCGTGCAATCCGTCCTGACGGACGAGTTTCCCGTCATCAGCACGGTCTTGCCGACAAGCCTCAGACAATCGCCCTGACTGCTCATATCTGAGTTGCCAGCGTAGGAAATGGGCGCGTCAGGCGCATAGACGAAACCGCTGATCGTGGAATTTGCCCCGCCATTGAGCGTCAAGGCGGACGTGTTCCCGTGATCCTCGAAAATGGTGATGCCGGCATAGGGGCCGCTGGTGGACGGGGAAAGGTCCACTTTCTCATTGGCATTTATGTAGAGCTGTGCGCCTTCCATGAGGAATATAGTCACGCCGTGGCCTGTCAGGCTACCGTTGCCGCCGGGCTTGATGGTGGTGCCGCGCAGGATGTAGACGCCCGGATCAAGTGTGATGTCCCCCGACATTGTCTTGTCGCAATACGTGCCGGGCGACAGCGTGTAGGTTTTGCCGTTCGGGACCGGCAGACACAATGTGAAGGGGGGAGGGACGACGTCGGCCAGAGGATCAAAAGACGCATATTGATGTTCGAGCGGCATTCCACAGGTGAGTGTGGCGTTGGGTGACGAAAGCCCGGAAGTGCCGCCGACAGTCGAGACGCAGCCCGCTGAAACCAGTGCGGAACCGCCCCTGTTCACGGCGTCGGGCGCATCCGAGTTTGCCGCGATCACGCAGTTGCTCATCGAGACGCTGGTCGAGCCCTGCAGGCTCACGGCGGCGGATGCCTGCGGATCGAGCGCCAGCACGCAGGCTTGCGCGCCAGGCTCAAGTTTGACCGAGGCCGAGCGGTGAGCCTGCCAAGCGGGCGCGCCGCTGATGAAGCTTGCTCGGCTGATTTTGGACGAAACCGAGATGTAGTAGGCGCTCGGGTCGCCGCTCGCGGCTGCCGAAAAGGCGGAGACGCTGCCCGAATATTCTTGCTGGTCGGCAATGCTCATATTGGCCGCGAAAAATGTCAGCCCGAGCGCCTGGACATCACCTGCCGTCATGCCGGGCGAATACTTTGTGCCGACGGCGAGCCCCGCCGCGTCCAGTGAGTTCTGCAATTGCGCGGCATCCTCGCTGGTGCCCACCAGATCCATGACTCCGGCAACGCCAAGCATCATCGGCAGCATCGCCATGGCGGTGGCCAAGGGAAAGTTGCCGCGCCTGTCGCGCGCGAATCCGAGGATCATCGCTTTTAGCATCCCAGCCCAGAAACCAGTGGTCGGCATGACGATGCTCATAAAACGCTAATTTTCACGTTGCTGGATGCGTCAAAGACCGGCCAGTTTTTTGGAGGTTAGTTAACCATGCCGGCCCCACGGCACGATAGTGCGCCGCCATTGCAGCTACTGAAGCGAGGAAACCTTGGACTTTACCCATCGCAGCCTTTCGCGCGAGACATCCACTGCCGCTCGCGCGCCTGGCGAAAGCTGGTGACAGGCCGGGACGGTTCGGCTAATCCGAACCGGCTGCGGCGAACCGTCGGTCGCGGCGTCGCAACGATCACGACTGAAGGAAACGGCATGGCGAATTCGCCTGAAATCATCGGCTCGCTCGAAGACGTGTCGAAGGCCTATTCGGCAATCCTGTGCGACGTCTGGGGCGTGGTCCATAATGGCGAAACGCATTTCCCGGTGGCGGCTTCCGCACTGGCAAGGGCTCGAGAGGCGAAAATCCCCGTCGTCCTGATCACCAATTCGCCGCGCAGAAGTGCCGATGTCGTGGCGCAGATGAACGCGATCGGTGTTCCACCGTCAGCCTACGACCGGGTGGTTACCTCAGGCGACGTGACGCGGGATCTGATCGCCGAAGGGCCGCGCAAGATTTTCCATATCGGCGCCGACCGGGACGTCACCCTCTATGAAGGTCTCGACGTCGAGCTTGTCGAGGAGTTCGAGGCGTCCGGCGTCGTCTGCACCGGCCTGTTCGACGACGAGGTCGAGAAGCCCGAGGATTACACGGAGCTCCTGCGGCGGCTGCGCGCCAGGAACCTGCCTTTCATCTGCGCAAATCCCGACATCGTGGTCGAGCGCGGCGAACGCATGATCTGGTGTGCCGGCGCGCTGGCGCGTGACTATGCCCAGCTTGGCGGCCGCACATTGATCGCTGGAAAACCATACGCGCCGATCTACAATCTCGCAATGAAGGAAGTTGCCGAGATTCTTGGCCGGCCGGTCGAGCGCGGCCAGGTGCTGGCCATCGGCGACGGCATGATGACCGATGTGAAGGGCGCCGCCGACAATGGCTTCGATGTTCTTTATGTCTCCGGCGGCATCCATGCCCGCGACTATGGCGATGCCCTGCAACCGGATCCGGCAAGACTGGCGGCGTTCCTGGAAAAGCATGGCTATGGTCCGGTGGCCGTCATTCCCAGACTTCGGTAGGTGACGATGGCAGCCTTCCAACGCGTCCTGGCAACCGCGCCGCTTCCCGCCGACCTGCGCGGCGGCGTGGTGGCGATCGGCAATTTCGATGGCGTCCATCGCGGCCATCAGGCGGTGCTCGAGCGCGCCTCTGCCGAGGCCGGACGGCGCGGCGTACCGGCCCTGGTGCTGACGTTCGAACCGCATCCGCGCAAGATCTTCAGGCCTGATATCCCGTTGTTCGTGCTGACGCCGCCGCCGATGAAGGCGCGGCTCCTGTCGCTGCTGGGCTTTGCCGCGCTGGTCGAGCAGCCGTTCACGCGCGACTTCGCCTCGCTGTCGGCGGAAGCGTTCGTGACGGATGTGCTGGAAACGAACCTTGGCATTACCCACGCCGTGACCGGGTTCGATTTCCACTTCGGCAAGGATCGTCAAGGCGGCCCGGCCTACCTGATGGCGGCGGGTGAGCGTCACGGCTTCGGCGTCACGCTCGTCGACGCCTTCCGGGACGAGGGCGCCGAGGTGGTGTCGTCCAGCCGCATCCGCGGATTGCTGGGCGAGGGCGAAGTGGCTGAAGCCGCCGGTCTGCTCGGCTACCGCTTCACCGTCGAAAGCGAGGTGGTCGGCGGACAGCAGCTTGGCCGCACCCTTGGCTTTCCAACCGCGAATATGAGGCTGTCGGCGGAAGCCGCACTCAAGGAGGGCATTTATGCCGTCCGCTTCCGCCGCGCCGACGGCACGCTCCACGACGGTGTCGCCAGCTTCGGCCGTCGCCCGACGGTCGACGACAATGGCGCGCCGCTGTTGGAAACCTTCGTCTTCGACTTCTCCGAAGACCTCTATGGCGAGGTCTGTCAGGTTTCCTTCTTCGGTTTCCTGCGCCCGGAGGTGAAGTTCGATGGGCTCGATGCGCTGGTCGCGCAGATGAAGCGCGATGAAGCCGAGGCACGCGCGCTGCTTGCCGGCGTCAAGCCGCTCTCCGATCTCGACGCGGCCATGGCTTTTTGAGTCCAGGCATGATCCCTACTTTTTCAGCGCCAGGCCGACGGCGATGAAGGTCCAGCCCTGGAAGATCAGATCGATCGCAAGGAACAGACCGAGCACCCACAGGCTGTTGACCGGCCAGCCCATGGCGATGATCAGACCTGCAAGCGCGCTGATGACACCGGCGGCGACGAGCCAGCCCCAGCCGCGTTCCGGCCGGTGGCTGTAGCCGACCCAGGCCCTGAGCACCCCTGACGCGACCAGCGCGATCGCCAGCAGGAACGTCAGCACCGCCGAGGCAAGCAACGGATTGCCGAAAGCGAAGAAGCCGGCGACGGCGTACAGCAGTCCGCTGAGCAGCCAGTAGAAGAAGCGATTCCAGGACTTGACGCCGAACGCGTGCACGATCTCGATGATACCCGCCATCAGCATCAGCCATCCCACGACGTAGACGGAAGCCACCGTGGCGACGAACAGATTGGCGAAGGCAATGCCGCCGAAGATGAGCAGCAGCACACCGAGTGCGACAAACCATCCCCATTTTGTCCGTGTCTGTTCGATCCCGATTTTCAAGGCATCGCCATGCAGGGTCATTGTCGCGGTCTCCATCGAGGGCTGCGGAATACTGCGGATGGAAGGTAATCCGGGCGCGAGCCAACGTCCAGCCGATGACCGGCAGCGGGATCGCGGCAAAGCGCGAGCATATGTCTCGGCTTTAAATCAAATTTTACCAAACGGCCGTCAAAGCTGTGATCGGCAATCATATGCGTTGTGTTAGTGGAGTGGCCATGAGTTCGGTCGGAAGAATCTCTCTTGTGTTGGCCGCCGCGGTGCTGGGTGGGACGGGCGCTGCCAATGCGGGCGAGGGCAGCTGGCTGTCCGGCGACTGGTATCTGACCGTAGGTGCCACCGGCATGGTGGCGCCGAATTTCGAGGGCGGCAAAAAGTACCTGCTCAGCGCCTCGCCGATCATTTCGCTGGGCAAGGCCGGACCTGCTGCCCGCTTTGTCTCGCGCAACGACAACATCTCGCTGGCGCTGGTCGATGATGGCGGTTTCCGCGCTGGCCTGACCGGCAAGTTCCTGTTTTCCCGCGATGACGACAACGCCGATGAGCTGAAGGGCCTCGATCCGGTGCGCTGGGGCGGGGAAGTCGGCGGCTTCTTCGAATTCTATCCGACCGACTGGCTGCGCGCCCGCGCCGAGCTGCGCCACGGCATTCGCGCTCACAACGGCTTTGTCGCCGACATTGCCGCCGACGCCTTTTACGATGTGACGCCGACCGTCAGGATTTCGGGCGGCCCGCGTGTTTCCTTCGCCTCAGGCAATTATTTCGACGCCTATTACGGCGTCAACGCGCAGGAAGCCGTGGCCTCGGGCTTGAGCGAATATCATCCCGGTGGCGGGCTGAAATCGACCGGCCTCGGCGGCGCCATAACCTGGAAGGTGACCGAGCCGATGACCGCCAGCCTGTTTGGCGAATATTCGCGCCTGATGGGACCGGCGGCCGATTCCAGCCTGGTCAAGGAGCGCGGCGACCGCAACCAGTTCATGATTGGCGTGTCGACCACCTACCGCTTCGATTTCACGATGTAAGTGAATCGAACGAGACGCTTTATTCCTGCCGTGGCTTCGGCTAAAAGCCCAGCCATGACCAGCTTTTCGCGCCTTTTCGCGATCGCGATACGAATTACAGGCCCGGTGTTCCGGGTGGCCTGAGCGCCGCCGGAGCCGCCGGGAGTTTCTGCGCGCCCCCTCGCGCTTTTTCCATAACATGATAGTTCACGCCCGAGCTTGTACGCCCGCCGGGCAATGCAAATGGCAGACCAATGACCGATACAACTGAAACGATCGACTATTCCAAGACGCTTTACCTGCCGCAGACGGACTTCCCGATGCGTGCCGGCTTGCCGGAGAAGGAGCCGCTGCTGGTCAAGCGCTGGCAGGACATGGATCTCTACCGCAAGCTGCGCGAGAGCGCTGCCGGCCGCACGAAATACGTTCTGCATGACGGGCCACCCTACGCCAACGGCAACATCCATATCGGCCACGCGCTGAACAAGATCCTCAAGGATGTCATCACCCGCTCGTTCCAGATGCGCGGCTACGACTCGAACTATGTGCCCGGCTGGGACTGCCACGGCCTGCCGATCGAGTGGAAGATCGAGGAGCAGTACCGCGCCAAGGGCAAGAACAAGGACGAGGTGCCGGTCAACGAATTCCGCAAGGAATGCCGTGAGTTCGCTTCGGGTTGGATCAACGTGCAGGGGGCCGAGTTCCAGCGCCTCGGCGTCATCGGCGATTTCAAGAACCCCTATACGACGATGGCTTTCCATGCCGAAGCGCGCATCGCCGGCGAGCTTTTGAAATTCGCCATGTCGGGCCAGCTCTATCGCGGCTCCAAGCCGGTGATGTGGAGCGTGGTCGAGCGCACGGCGCTGGCCGAGGCCGAGATCGAGTACCACGACTATGAGAGCGACACGATCTGGGCGAAGTTTCCGGTCGCCAGCTTGGCCCGCCCTGTCGATGGCGAGACCAAGCTGACGGAGGGCGCACTCGATCTGCTGCAGGCACATGTCGTCATCTGGACGACGACGCCATGGACGATCCCCGGCAACCGTGCCGTCAACTATTCGCCGCGCATCAACTATGGCCTCTATGAGGTCACGGCAGCCGAGAACGCATTCGGCCCGCAGCCGGGTGAAAAACTGATCTTTGCCGATGCGCTGGCCGAAGACTCCTCGGTCAAGGCCAAGGTCACCTTGAATCGTCTCCGCAGCGTTTCGGCGCAAGAGCTTGGAAGCCTTACGCTTTCGCATCCGCTCAAGGGTTTTTGCGGCGGCTACGACTTTGCCGTTCCGATGCTCGCCGGCGACCATGTCACCGACGATGCCGGCACCGGCTTCGTCCACACCGCGCCCGGCCACGGCCGCGAGGACTTTGACGCCTGGATGGATGCGGCGGTGGATCTGCGCGCACGCGGCATCGATCCCGCCATCCCGTTCACCGTCGACGATGGCGGCTTCTTCACCAAGGACGCGCCGGGTTTCGGCCCCGACCAGGAGGGTGGACCGGCGCGTGTCATCGACGACAACGGCAAGAAGGGCAACGCCAACCAGGCCGTCATCGACGAGATGATCAAGCGCAACGCGCTGTTCGCGCGCGGCCGGCTGAAGCACAGCTACCCTCACTCCTGGCGGTCCAAGAAACCGATCATCTTCCGCAACACGCCGCAATGGTTCGTCTACATGGACAAGGACCTCGGCGACGGCTCGACACTGCGCAGCCGGGCGCTCAAGGCCATCGACGACACCCGCTTCGTGCCCGCCGCCGGCCAGAACCGCATCCGCGCCATGATCGAGGAACGCCCGGACTGGGTGCTGTCGCGCCAGCGCGCCTGGGGCGTGCCGATCGCCGTCTTCGCCGATGCCGACGGCAATGTGCTGAAGGACGAAGCGGTCAACCAGCGCATCATGGACGCCTTCGAGCAGGAGGGCGCCGACGCCTGGTTCGCGGCTGATGCCAAGGAGCGTTTCCTTGGCAATCACGACGCTTCGAAGTGGAAGCAGGTGATGGACATCCTCGACGTCTGGTTCGATTCGGGCTCGACGCACGCCTTCACGCTGGAAGATCGTCCTGACCTGAAATGGCCGGCCGACGTCTATCTCGAAGGCTCCGACCAGCATCGCGGCTGGTTCCATTCGTCGCTGCTGGAAAGCTGCGGCACCAGGGGCAGGGCGCCTTACGACACCGTCGTCACCCATGGTTTCACCATGGACGAGGATGGCCGCAAGATGTCGAAGTCGCTGGGCAACACCGTGGTGCCGCAGGACGTCATCAAGCAGTCGGGCGCCGACATCCTGCGTCTATGGGTGGTGACGACCGACTACTGGGAGGACCAGCGGCTCGGCAAGAACGTGCTGCAGACCAACATCGACGCCTACCGCAAGCTGCGCAACACCATCCGCTGGATGCTGGGTACGCTTGCCCATGACGATGGCGAAGAGGTGCCGCTGGAGAAAATGCCGGAGCTGGAGCGGCTGATGCTGCACCGGCTGGCCGAGCTCGATGAGGTCGTGCGCTCGGGCTACGACGCCTTCGAATTCAAGCGCATCACCCGCATGCTGCTCGATTTCATGGTGGTCGAGCTGTCGGCGTTCTATTTCGACATCCGCAAGGACGCGCTCTACTGCGACGCGCCGTCGAGCCTGAAGCGCAAGGCTTCGGTGCAGGTGGTGCGCCATCTCTTCGACTGCCTGGTAAAATGGCTGGCGCCGATGCTGCCTTTCACCATGGAGGAGGCCTGGCTTGACCGTCATCCCGACGCCGTCTCGGTGCATCTCGACCAGTTCCCGCAAATCCCGGCGGACTGGAAGAACGAGGCGCTGGCGGAAAAGTGGCGCCAGGTGCGGCAAGTGCGGCGCGTCGTCACCGGTGCGCTGGAGATCGCGCGCGCCCAGAAGGTGATCGGATCGTCGCTGGAAGCGGTGCCGGTCGTCACAATCAACGACGCAGCGCTCGAAGCGGCGATTTCAGATGTCGACATGGCCGAGATGGCGATCACCAGCGATCTGGTCATCGCTCATGGCGAGGCACCGGCTGGAGCCTTCGCGATCGACGACGTCAAGGGTGTCGCCGTGGTGGTCGAGAAGGCCGAGGATCGTGGCCTGTTAAAATGTGCACGCTCCTGGCGCTACACCGCCGATGTCGGCCAGGATCCGGAATTCCCGGATGTTTCGGCCAGGGATGCGGCGGTGCTGCATGAATTGAAGGCGCTTGGCCGACTTTAACGGTTAGTCGGCTGGATCGGTGCACAAATGCCACGCCGGGCGGGCGAAAACCGCCCGCGCGTTGCCCTTAACGAGTGGTTGAGGTAAACACGCGAAACTCCGGAAGACAAATTGTCGCCGGATTTCCGTCGCAAGTGCTTGGACGATGGGGACCGGCCACAAGGCTGGTGGCAATCGAGAGGCTGTCTAGAGTGGGACTTTTTGGCATGACCGAGAGATATAATGCGCGCTTGGCGCTGCTGGCGCCGCTTGTCGCGTCGGGCCTCGCTTTGTCGGGCTGCATGGGCTCTCCGACCTACGGCACCGACAAGACCGCCGGCGAACAGCTGGCTGGCGATATTTCGGGCGCCTTTTCATTCGCGCCGAAGCGCAAGGAACAGATCGACTACAAGCCGCGTCCGACGCTCGTGAAGCCGGCGCCAGGCCAGAAGGAAGCGCTGCCGGCCCCGCAGGACAGCATCGAGACGGCGAGCGCCGAATGGCCCGAATCGCCCGAGCAGCGCCGCGCCCGCTTGCGCGCCGACGCCACCGCCCATCAGAACGACCCGGCCTATCAGTCGGAGATCATCGACGACGTGCAGACGGACCCGGCCTCGGTGAAGAGGGCGATGGCGGAGTCAGGGTCGAGCCCCCCGCCGGCATGGACACCGGCCGATTCCGACAAGGGCCGTGCCGCCGAGATCCAGCGCCGCCTTGCCGACAGCAAGCAGGGCGATCCGAACACCCGCAAATATCTGAGCGAGCCTCCAGTGCAGTATCGTGTCGCGGCCGGCACGGCGCCGCAAGATCAGCTTGGCGAGGACGAGTACAAGAAGGAACGCCGCCTCAAGAAAGAGGCGGAAGGCAAGAAGGGCAGCGGCTGGTTCGACTGGATGCCGTCTCTGTAAGAACACCACGTTGTGTCGCCGGGCGTTGCGCCCGGTTCAGCCACGCCGTTCCCGGAAAAATTCCTTGAGCAATAGACCCGCTTCGGTCTCGCCCATGCCCGGATAGATGTCGGGCGCGTGGTGGCAGGTCGGCGAGGCGAAAAAACGTACGCCATTGACCACGGCACCGCCCTTGTCGTCGGCGGCGCCGAAATAAAGCCGGCGCAGCCGGGCGAAGGAAATGGCGCCGGCG
>NZ_RZOM01000390.1:0-5092 GCF_003999175.1 Mesorhizobium sp. M7A.F.Ca.ET.027.03.2.1
ATCCAGAGCTTCGTCAGCCAGGAAACGCCGATCGTCACCATCACCGATTCCGACGGCGCGGTCGGCACCGGCTACAGCTACACGATCGGCACCGGCGGCTCGTCGGTGATGCGGCTGTTGTCCGACCATCTGGTGCCGCGCCTGATCGGCCGCGACCCCGACATGATCGAGGCGATCTGGCACGATCTCGAATTCGCCACGCATGCCACCACGATTGGCGCGATCACCGCAATAGCGATCGCGGCGATCGACACGGCACTATGGGATCTGCGGGCCAAGAAACAGAACCTGCCGCTGTGGAAACTGGCCGGCGGTGCCAAGGATCGCTGCCCGCTCTACACGACCGAAGGCGGTTGGCTGCACATCGAGACGCAGGCGCTGGTTGACGATGCGCTAGCCGCCAAGGCGAAGGGCTTTCGCGGCTCGAAAGTGAAAATCGGCAGGCCGCACGGGTCGGAGGATCTTGCCCGCCTGTCGGCGGTGCGCAAGGCGGTCGGCGACGGCTATGAGATCATGACCGACGCCAATCAGGGTTTTTCGGTCGACGAGGCGATCCGGCGCGCCGCGAGGTTGCGCGAACTCGACCTTGCCTGGATCGAGGAGCCGCTGCCGGCCGACGACATTGACGGGCATGTGCGGTTGTCGAACTCGACGCCGACGCCGATCGCGATCGGCGAGTCGCTCTACTCCATTCGCCATTTTCGCGAATACATGCAGAAAGGCGCCTGCTCGATCGTGCAGGTCGATGTCGGCCGCATCGGCGGCATCACGCCCTGGCTCAAGATCGCGCACGCGGCGGAGGCCTTCGACATTCCGGTCTGCCCGCATTTCCTGATGGAACTTCATGTCAGCCTGACCTGCGCTGTTCAGAACGGCCGATATGTCGAGTACATTCCGCAACTCGACCAGTTGACCGGCAAGCGCCTCCGCATCGAGGATGGCCAGGCGCTGGCGCCCGACGAACCGGGCATCGGCATCGACTGGGACTGGGACGCGGTCAAGGCCATGAGCATCGCCGAATTCACCACGGCGATCACGAAATAGGAGACTGATATGCAGCGGATGGGGATGATTCTGGGGCTGAAACCGGAAAAGGTCGATGAGTATGTCCGCCTCCATGCCGCCGTCTGGCCCGACGTGCTGGCCATGATCTCCGCCTGCAACATCAAGAATTATTCGATCTACCTGAAGCGGCCGGAGAACCTGCTGTTCAGCACTTTCGAATATCACGGCAGCGACTACGAAGCCGACATGGCGAAGATGGCGGCCGATCCGAAGACGCAGGAATGGTGGGCGGTCTGCATGCCATGCCAGGAGCCGCTGGCGACGCGCAAAGAGGGCGAGTGGTGGGCCGAGATGGACGAGGTCTTCCATCATGATTGAAGGCGGTTTCGACCCTGCCTTGCTCGTTCAATCCTGGCCAAAACCCTCAAAACCCCGGCCGATCGTCACTTTCGGCGCCGGATCGATCGTCGGCGACGCGCATTTCCCGGCCTACAGGAAGGCCGGCTTTCCA
This sequence comes from Mesorhizobium sp. M7A.F.Ca.ET.027.03.2.1, assembly GCF_003999175.1. Taxonomy (NCBI): domain Bacteria; kingdom Pseudomonadati; phylum Pseudomonadota; class Alphaproteobacteria; order Hyphomicrobiales; family Phyllobacteriaceae; genus Mesorhizobium; species Mesorhizobium sp. M7A.F.Ca.ET.027.03.2.1. The sequence continues at coordinate 1,517 of NZ_RZOM01000390.1, forward strand.
GTAGCCGGGCTGTATGATCCTGATCATCCCAGGGCTGAAAAGCTGGCCGGCCAATGGGGCGTGACGGCCTTTGGCTCGGTCGAAGAAGCTGCTGCCGTCGAGGGCGCGATCTTCGATCTTGCCACCCCGCCGTCGCGTCATGCCGATGTGCTGAAGTCCTTGCCTGATGGCGCGGTGGCGCTGATCCAGAAGCCGATGGGCAGCAATCTTGCCGAGGCGACCGCGATCCTCGAGATCTGCCGCGCCCGGAAGCTGCACGCAGCGGTGAACTTCCAATTGCGCTTCGCGCCGATGATGCTGGCGCTCAAGGGTGCTATCGGCAAGGGCTGGCTCGGCGAGATCGTCGACTTCGACGCCTGGCTGGCGCTGGCGACACCATGGCAGCTTTGGGAATTCCTGCTCAAGGCGCGGCGCGTCGAGATCGCCATGCATTCGATCCACTATCTCGACCTGATCAGGCAATTGCTCGGCGACCCCAAGGGTGTGCACGCCAAGACGCTCGGCCATCCCAACCATGCCGTGGCGCAGACGCGCACCAGCGCCATTCTCGACTATGGCGACACCGTGCGCTGCGCGCTGTCGATCAACCACGACCATAAGTTCGGCCGCCGGCACCAGGCCTGCGAGTTCCGCATCTGCGGCACAGAAGGTGCCGCCTATCTCAAGCTGGGTCTCAACCTCGATTATCCCACAGGTGAACCGGATGTGCTGGAGATTTACCCCAAGGGTGGAACGGACTGGGTCGCGGTGCCCTTGGCCGGCGAGTGGTTTCCAGACGCCTTCGTCGGCCGCATGGCCAATGTCCAGCGTTTTGCCACCGGAGAAGATGCCATGCTGATCAGTCCGGTCGAGGATGCCTGGAGCACGATGGCGCTGGTCGAGGCGGCGTATCAGTCGAGTGCGGCACCGGCGACGCCGATTGCGGAAAGACCCTGATGGAACAGATCCAGTATTTCGAAGACTATGAGATTGGCGCGTCGCGCCTGACCAGCGGCCGCACCATCACCGAGACGGACTTCATCGTCCATGCCGGCCACACCGGCGATTTCTTCCCGCACCACATGGACGCCGAGTTCATGAAGACGACGCCATTCGGCCAGCGCATCGCGCACGGCACGCTGGTGTTCTCGGTCGGCATCGGGCTGACGGCAACCGTCATCAACCCTGTCGCCTTTTCCTACGGCTACGACCGGTTGCGCTTCATCAAGCCGGTGTTCATCGGCGACACGATCCGGACGCGTACCACAATTACGGCCAGGGAAGACGACCCGAAGAGGCCGGGGTCGGGACGGGTGATCGAACGCTGCGAGGTGATCAACCAGCGCGGCGAAGTGGTGCTGGCGGCCGACCACATCTACATCGTCGAACGCAGGCCGACGCAGGGCTGAGACTTGGGAAAGTCCTAGAGCATTTCATTATCGTACCCGCCAACCCTGAGTTCTTTTAAGGATACCTTTCGAAACAGCCAAGTGAATGATCCGCGCGAATGCGTTGGTGTAGAAGATCATCATGCCCATGGCAGCAGCAGGCGCGGTGTCGCCAGCGTCGTCCATGTTGAGCACTGCAACCGAGGCGAGCGCCGTGTGTGTTGTATAGATGAAGACCACCGCGGAAACCGTCGTCATGGCGTTGACGAAAAGATAGATCGAGATGTCAAGGATTGCCGGCAGACAGATCGGCACTGTCACCCGCGTGAACAGGCGATAGAAAGGCTGCTTCAGCGAGGCCGCGACCGGCTCGAACTCACGATCGATCTGCTTCAGCGCCGTCAGGGCCGTCAAATGACCGACCGTGTAAAAGTGCGTCACGGTGCAGACGACCAGGATCGCCATTGTGCCGTAGATCGCGTGCAGCGGATTGGCCGGATTGTTGAAGAAGAAAATATAGGCCAGGCCAAGCACAAGCCCCGGCACCGCCATCGGCAGCATGGCGAGGAAGTGGAAGGCTGCCCGTCCGGTCCTGAAGCCTTCGGTCTTTTCGACGATGTAAGCGCCGACGAAGACGATGACGGTTCCAAACACAGCGGTCAGCAATGAGAGCGTGATCGAGTTGTAGTAAGAAGCCCAGCCCCCGCCATCCATGCGACCGAACGCGAAATTTTTCAGGCTGAGACTGAGGTCGTAGGGCCAGAACTTGACCAGCGCGGCGTACTGGCAAATGCCGATGATGCCGGCGATGAACAACGCGACCAGGCTGCAATAAGCCAGACAGACCAGGTCGAAGCGGCGATTGGGTTTTGCCTCGTAAGGCACCGAGCGGGCCGACAGGAGCGAAACCTGCCTGCGCTGGACCAGGCGGTCGACGACGAAGGCGGCGATGGCCGGGATCAGCAAGATGACCGAGACCACCGCCCCCATCTCGAAATTCTGCTGACCAATCACTTGCTTGTAGATATCGACGGCGAGCACGTTGAACTGGCCGCCGATGACCTTCGGCAAGCCGAAATCGGTGATGACGAGCGTAAACACGACAAACGCCGCGGAGATCAAACCGTAGCGCGCGCCCGGAATGGTAACGACCCAGAACGTCCGCCACTTGCTGGCGCGCAGCGAAGCGGCGGCTTCATATTGGCGCTGGTCGGAGATCGCCAGTGCCGTCGAGATAATGGTCAGAGCATGGGGAAAGGTGAAGAATATCGAGCCGACGACAATCCCCAACGGACCATAGATCGATATACCGCCAAGCAGGCTTTTCAACAGGCCCTGGTTGCCGAACAGATAGATGAGGGCGATGCCGGGCAGTAGCGACGGCACCAGGATGGGAGCCATGGCGATGAGCCTGAATAGGCCCTTGAAGCGCATCTTGCTTCGGTTCAAAGCGTAGGCGAAGCCGAAGGCTATGCCGACCGTGATGATGGTGCTGATCAGCGCGATCAGGAAGGAGTTCTGGATCGAGCGGAACAGCGTTGGCGTCGAGAAGTAGGTTGTGTAGTTGTCCAACCCAAGCTCGCGCGCGGGCCTCAGCATAATGCGCCGAAAGGTGTTCGAATCGACTTCCTGCCATTCGGTGCCGCGGTGGAGTTGCGTGCCGATCAGGAAATAAGCGTCATCGGTCGTGCCGCGGACCTTGTATTTGACCGGGCTGCGGAAACTGAAATCCGGAAAGAAGCTGGTGGCCGGCAACCGACCATCGGAACTGGTCGCAAGCTTTTCTGGCGGGACCGCGGCGAGTTTCTCGTTCAGAGCGGCGGCCGTCACTGGCTCGCCGAAATTGCCGAGCTTGTCGCTGACCTGGAATTCGAACGCGCCAAGATCGAAGCTGTAGGTCGAGAACGATTTCGACAGCATCACGTAGAGCGGGGCTGCCAGCGACAGGACCAGATAGAACGAGATGACGACCAGCAGGCCGCGCTTGATCAACTCGTCCTTGTCGAGCGACTGTCGGAGCGCCCGACCGGACGGCATCAGGATATCAGTTGCCGCCGCCATGGCGCTCTCCTTGCGGGAAGACAAGCAGTCGGTCGGCGGGCAGTTCCACCGTTAGCGCTCCGCCTTCGGCGAGGCCGAGACGCCGCGTGGCGTTGACCGAGAAATCGGCGATCAGAATCTCGTCTCCAAGCTCTCCGCCGCGCAGCCG
>NZ_RZOM01000391.1:0-5090 GCF_003999175.1 Mesorhizobium sp. M7A.F.Ca.ET.027.03.2.1
GAGTCCGGCCATCTCGATCACCTTCAGCCCGGTCAGCGGACCGGTTTTAGCGGCAGCGGACAGGCCGGCGTTCATGACCTTCTATTTCGGCGCCATGCGGATGGCGCCATCGAGACGAATGGTCTCGCCGTTCAACATCTGGTTCTCGATGATGTGCAGGGCGAGAGCGGCATATTCGGACGGTTCGCCCAGGCGCGACGGGAAAGGCACGGCGGCGCCCAGCGAATCCTGAACCTCTTGCGGCATGCCGGCCATCATCGGCGTCTTGAAGATGCCGGGCGCGATGGTGCAGACGCGGATGCCGGAACGGGCAAGGTCGCGCGCCACCGGCAGCGTCATGCCGACGACGCCGCCCTTGGATGCCGCATAGGCGGCCTGGCCGATCTGGCCATCATAGGCGGCAACCGAAGCGGTGTTGACGATGATGCCGCGCTCGCCGCCCTGCAGCGGCTCGAGCTTCGACGCGCGCTCGGCAACGAGGCGGATCATGTTGAACGTACCGATCAGATTGACCTCGATCACCTTGCGATACTGATCAAGGGGGTGGGGACCATCCTTGCCGATCGTCTTCACGCCGATGGCGATGCCGGCGCAGTTGACCAGGATCCGCGGCTCGCCAAGCTTGGCGGCTACGTCGGCGAGCGCAGCGGTTCCGCTGTCGGCGCTGCTGACGTCGCACTGGACGGCAATACCACCGATCTCGGCCGCGACCTTGGCGGCGCGGTCAATACCCACGTCGAAGATGGCGACGCGGGCGCCCTTGGCGGCCAGCGCGCGCGCCGTTGCCTCGCCAAGGCCGGAGCCGCCGCCGGTGACGATCGCGATCTGGCCGTTGGGGTTCATGACGTCATCCTTTGATCTCAGGAACAGTGGGACGGATCAGGCGCCAGATCGACGGGAAAGGTCAAGCCATCGCGGCGACAGGATCGGCCACCCTGGCCTGATCGGCGTGGCAGACCTCGCCCAAGAGCCTGGCGACCGCGCCCGGCGCGATCTCGTGCGACAGCAGCCGGTCGAGATCGACGGGGCGCGGCATCGAAATCTGGCCGCGCGGAATCCGCTTGAAACCGAGCGGCCCGTAGTAGGGTTCGTCACCGACCAGCATGACGGCAGGTGCGCCGGTCTTGGCGGCGGCCTCCAGCGCGATTGCCACTAGCCGGCGGCCGATGCCGAGATTCTTGAAGGCCGGCCGCACCGCGAGCGGCCCGAGCATTAGCGCGCGGCCTGCACCGGCGGCGATGCGGGTCATGCGCACCGAGGCGACGACGATGTCGCCATCGACGGCGACAAAGGACAGCGAGCGCTCGTGCCCTCCGGCTTCACGAATCTTGTAGGCGGCCAGCACAAAGCGGCCGGGCCCGAAGGCTTCGTCGTTGATGGCTTCGATCTGGAGGTCATGCGCCGGGGTTTCCGGCAGGTATTTCACGTCGGCAAGGCTCATGGTCTTTGCGTTCCGGTAAGGAGGAAAGGTTTGCTGCAAACGGCAGCATTCGCCAGTCAGCGCTTCATCAAGCGCGGGCGCCCTTTCGTCGTCGGTCAAACCGGATCAAAGCAAAGTCGAACATGCGGATTGTCCGCTAGCATCAATTTCCCGCCGCTGCAATCGGCCGTTTTTGTCCATCGTTTCTGCCAAGTGACGGTCTGTTCAGCACCTGACGTCTTCGCCAGGGCAACCTTGCGCCTACATCAACCAACACGACGCAAGGAGATTTGCATGGGATTGCTGGTCGAAGGCAGGTGGCAGGATCGCTGGTATGACACGGCGGACAACGGCGGCAGGTTCGTGCGGACGCACTCGCAATGGCGCGACTGGATCACCGTTGACGGGACGCCGGCCGAAGGCCGGACGCGCGGCTTCAAGGCCGAGCCGGGGCGCTACCATCTCTATGTCTCGCTTGCCTGTCCGTGGGCGCACAGGACGTTGATCTTTCGCAACCTGAAGAAGCTGGAAGGCATCATATCGGTGTCGGTGGTGCATCATTTCATGGGCGTCAACGGCTGGACGTTCGTGGCTGAGGACGGCGCCACCGGCGACACGCTTTACGGCCTCGACTTCCTGCACCAGATCTATGCCAAGGCCGATCCCGCCTATTCGGGCCGGGTGACGGTGCCGGTGCTGTGGGACAAAAAGGAGCAGACCATCGTCTCCAATGAATCTTCCGAGATCATCCGCATGCTGAATTCGGCTTTCGACGAATGGGGTGACGCCAGCCTGGATTTCTATCCGCAGGACCTGCGCCGTGAGATCGACCGCATCAATGCGCTGGTCTATCCCGCGGTCAACAACGGCGTCTATCGGACCGGCTTCGCCACCACGCAACGCGCCTATGAAGAGGCGTTCGGCGAATTGTTCTCGGCGTTGGATACGCTGGAGGAGCGGCTGTCAAAACAGCGCTATCTGGTCGGCAGCCGCATCACCGAGGCCGACTGGCGGTTGTTCACCACACTGGTGCGCTTCGACCCGGTCTATGTCGGCCATTTCAAATGCAATCTGCGCCGTATCGCCGACTATCCGAACCTGTCGAACTATCTGCGCGACCTCTATCAGGTGCCTGGTGTCGCCGGGACCGTGAACCTGCATCACATCAAGGAGCATTATTACACCAGCCATCAGACGATCAATCCGACGCGGATCGTTCCGGTCGGGCCGGAACTGGATTACGGAGCACGGCATGACCGGGCGCGCTTCGAGAAAGCGGCGGCCTGATCTACCAGTAGGGCGAAGCCTGTTCGCCATCAAAAATCTCGGCGATCCGGCGCAGCGTCGCCGGCGTCGTTTTCTCGGGCAAGCGGTCGAGCGGGAAGAAGCCGGCTTCGGCGATCTCGTGGTCCGGCAGCTTCGGCGCCGTCTGGCTGAAGTGCTCGATCACGTAGAAGCCGACATGGTCGCGGCGGCTGGCGCGGCGGTTGAAATGCATCGATTTGAGCACCGGCGGGGCGGTCAGCGCGATGTTGCCTTCCTCCGCCAGCTCGCGTGCCAGCGCCTCGGCAAGCGTCTCGCCGACTTCGACGCCGCCGCCGGGAAGCTGCCAGCCCGGCACATAAGTATGGCGAATGAGGAAGACGGAATTGGACGCCGTGTCGTGGATCAGGCCGCGCACGCCAAGCGTCATCGGCCGCCGCAGCACGAAATAGAGATGGAACAGCCTGGCCCTCAGACCCGCCCAGCCGGTCTGGCGGAAGGCATCTTCAGGCTTCGCCATCAGCTGCGAAACCGTGGCTGGAAAGGAAACCTTGTGTGGAAAGCCGCGCGCCCGTCGCCTATGAAGAAGAAATGTTCAGGCTCGCGCATATTTCCGATGTCCATCTGGGGCCGCTCCCCGATGTATCCTATCGCGATCTCGCCTCCAAGCGCGTGCTCGGCTACGTCAACTGGCAGCGCAACCGCCGCCGCCATATGCATGACGCCGTCATCGACACGATCGTCGCCGACATCAAGGCGAACACGCCTGACCATCTCGCCGTCACCGGCGACCTGGTCAATCTGGCGCTCGATGGCGAGATCGAGATGGCCAGGCACTGGTTGGAGACGTTAGGGCCGGCGCATGATGTTTCGGTCGTTCCGGGCAACCACGACGCCTATGTGCCAGGCGCCTTCGACAAGGTCTGCCGATCCTGGGCGGCGTGGATGAGCGGCGACGGCGTCAACACGCCGGTCGATCGCAACGCATTTCCCTATCTGCGCGTGCGCGGCAACGTCGCACTGATCGGTGTCTCGACGGCGCGCGCCACGGCGCCCTTCATGGCCAATGGTTTCTTCATGGAGGGCCAAGCGAAGCGGCTCGGCAAAATCCTCGGGGATACCGCCGGACAGGGGCTGTTCCGCGTCATCATGATCCATCATCCGCCGGTGCGCGGTGCGGTCCCGCAGCACAAGCGGCTGTTCGGCATTGCCCGCTTCAACAAGATCATTCGTCGCCACGGCGCCGACCTTGTGCTGCACGGCCATTCGCATCTGCCGTCGCTGTTCTTCATAGGCGGTCGCGGCGTCAGGATCCCGGCGGTCGGTGTCGCTGCCGCCGGCCAGGCGCCGGGCGGCAAGAACCCGGCGGCGCAGTACAATCTGTTCGACATTGACGGCGAGACGGGCAATTGGCGGATCCGGCTGACACGGCGCGGCCTGACCGGGCCGTCCATACCGCCATCCGATCTGCAGACGGTGGAGCTTGGCGCCGAGGCCGCTATGGCCGCAAATTGACAACCATGGCCACGATGCGGTCCCAGAACAGGACGACCGACACCACAAGGCCGACCAGTGCGCCGGCAGCGATCAGGCCAAGCCCGGACAGAAGGGCCGACCAGCGTTTGCCGCGCTCCGCTGCGCGCAGCGGCGGTTCGGCTTCCGGCACATAGGCACGTTTCAGGCCGGCGACGGCGGGTTCGACGCCGCCTTCCAGCATCCTCTGACGCTCGACGATGCGCTCGGCGACATAGCGCGTCACGGAATCGGCAACCGGCTTCATCTCGGTGGATTCGGCAAGCACCACTCGGCCGATACGGGTGTCCTTGAGGAAGCGATAGGTCCGGCGGTCGCGCCCCATGGCGACATGGCTGATGGCGTCGATCCACAGGCGCGGCTGCAAGCCGGACGAGACGACAAAGTCGAAATTGTCCATGTCGGCCGGAACATCGGCAAAAACCGGTGCCAGTTCGGCGGCGAGCAGATCGAGACGCATGCGATGCGCCTCGCGCATGTCGACGACGACGTCGTCGCGGTCGGCGAAGGCATTTTTGACATCACGGATGGCATCGGACAGTTTCTTGGACTGGTCGATGGTCTTCTCGCCTGCTTCCTTCATCGGCGTCTGCCTCGTAGGTTTGGTTAACACCGGGTTAACACAGCCGCCGGCGAAATGCACTGGCGAGATCGACGGCCCGGGGTGTCCAGGAAGGTTGTCGTGCGCGAAAAAGGTCAGCTGGCTGCGGCGGCGAATTTCTGGCGGTGTGGCCTGGCGCGACGATTGGTGTTGCGGCGAATGATCTCGGCAACAAGGTCGGGGGCTTCCTCAGCCAGCATATGGCCGGCCTCCAGCACGTGGTGCACGTGAAAATGCGCCGGCAGGACATCCGCCTGGGTAAAGGGCAGCACC
>NZ_RZOM01000392.1:0-5088 GCF_003999175.1 Mesorhizobium sp. M7A.F.Ca.ET.027.03.2.1
GTTCACGACATGATCGCCGGGCGCGACGCGCCACAGCCGCAGGGCGAGAACGGCCTCGGCAGGATCCTCGCTGATCTCGACAGCCATCAATGCCGGTTCCCGCTGCGCGGTGAAGGCGCGGCTATGCGCTTCTGCGCGGCTGAAGTGACCGAGGCCGACTGGCTGCCCGGGTTCGCAGGCCGCTCCTACTGCACCTTTCACCGCCGCTTGAGCGAGGGGCGCGGCACGCCGGCTGAGCGTGCAGCGCCTCGTGTCTTGGAGAGACTGGCCGGATGACCGACCTCCTGCCGCACCCGTTGGCCGAACTGTTTCCGATGCTGTCGGAACAGGAAATGCACGAGATGGCCGACGACATCGTCACCTATGGCCAGCGGGAGCCGATCGTGCTGCTGGACGGCAAGATATTGGACGGGCGCAACCGCTATGCCGCCTGCCGCTTCGCCGAGGTCGAGCCTGTCTTCACCGACTATGACGGCGACGATCCGCTCGGCTTCGTGCTGTCGCTCAACCTGCACCGCCGTCACCTCAGCGAAAGCCAGCGCGCCATGGTGGCGGCGCGGCTGGTCGACTGGGATATCGGCATCAACCAGAGCACCGCCGGGTCAGCAAATTTGCCGACCCGGGAGGCAGCTAGACGGCTGTCGATTTCGGAACGCGCGGTGATCGCCGCCAAGCGCATTCGCGACCATGGCGCGGCCGAACTGATCGAGGCCATCCGCGACGGCCGGGTTTCCGTGCATGCCGGCGAGGCGCTGTCCGACCTGGCTGTCGAGGCGCAGCGCGAGGTGCTGGCGCGCGAGGAAAAGCACATCGTGGCGCGGGCGAAAGAGATCCGTGCCGAGCGCCAGCGGCTGCGCCACGCGGTGCGGCTGACGCATATGGACATGGTGAAGGCTAACGGCCAGGCCACGGCGGGCAAGCTGACACGCACCTATTCGGTCGGCTATGCCGATCCTCCGTGGAAATATGGTGTCCGCTCGGAAGTGACGGGGCGCGAGAAGAGCGCGGAAAATCACTATCCGACAATGACGACCGACGAGATCATCGCGCTGTTCCGAGAGCTTGATCCGTTCAGCGAAAACGCCGTTGTTTTCTGCTGGGCAACCAACCCGATGCTGCTCGACGGCTTGCGGCTGCTGGCCGAGCTCGGCTTCACCTATGTGCATCACTGGATCTGGGACAAGGAAGTCGCCGGCACCGGCTATTGGGGCCGCGACCGTCACGAGATACTGCTCATCGGCCGCCGCGGCGACATAGCAGCGCCCTTGCCCGGCTCGCAGCCGGAGACGGTGCACCGCGAGCGCAAGACAAAGCATTCCGCCAAGCCGGATTTCTATGCCGAGACGATCGAAAGGCTGTTTCCCGGTGTGGCGAAGATCGAGCTGTTCTGCCGCGCGCCAAGGCCAGGCTGGGACCATTGGGGGTTTGAAGCGAATCCCGAAGCGAAAGCCTCCGATGACAACGGTGGGATCAGCACCATCGAGGGAGCCCCCATGACGGGAGAGGCGAGTAGGCCCGATGCCGGGCGGTCGGCATCTGCAACGTCTGAGAGAATGGACGCGACAGCCGGAGAGACGGCACCTCCTCGCCCCTCGGTCACCGCTGAGCAACTTACGGAATTCAAGATGCTCGGCGCTGTCGCTGACGGCATCGCGGTTTCCGGACCGCTGTTTGAAACCCTGAAGGATCGTGGCCTGATCTGGGCCGGTAGGGAACTCTCCGTAGGCGGCGCCAAGCGTCTCGCTGAGTTAGGAAAGCTAGTCGATGCCGCCTCCGATGGCGATGCCGTCAATGTTGTCGGCGACAAGAAGCGCGGTTTCATTGATGCGTTGGGAGACTGGACCGAACTCAGACGGCTTGAAGGTCGTGAGGATCTCAGCGCGGACGAAGCCGCTCGGCTCGCCGAACTCAAGCCGATCGTCGAAGCCGAGTTGGCGGATGGCAAGGCTGGCGGGTCAGCGCCCCCCTCTGTCCTGCCGGACATCTCCCCCTCAGGGGGGGAGATTAGTCGGCCAAAGCGCGGCGCGCGCAAGGCGGTTCGCGCATGATCTGGTTGTTGCCCATTCTAGCTACCGCGCTGATCTGGCTGTGGCTTTGGTTTCGTCGCGATCCTGAGCTGGACTTCGATGATATTCGTGATGTCGAGATCGCGGTCACCGGAACACTACTGATCTGGTCAGCTTTTGCTCTGTTCTGCTTCATCTGGTGGGTGCGAGCATGAACGCTCCAATCACCATCGACGATCCTTACCTGACCTTCCTGCGCGGCAAGATGCAGTTGGCGAAAGCCGACGGCTTCGACGTTGCGCTCGATGACATCAACCCGGCCGGTGCGCCGCATTGCCGGGCGATCGTGCGCTGGGCGCTGAAGGGCGGCAGCCGCGGCATCTTCGCGTCGTTCGGCCTGCACAAGACATTCATGCAGATCGAGCTGATGCGGCTGATCGGCAAGTTCGCGCCTGGCCTGCGGCTGATCGTCATTCCGCTCGGCGTGCGGCACGAGTTCTTCGCCGAGGCGGCGGAGCGGTTCCACGGAGAATTCGGCGTCACGCTGAAGTTCATCCGCAGCGATGCCGAGATCGACAGCGACGACACGATCTACCTGACCAATTATGAAAGCGTGCTGGCCGGCAAGATCGACGCGTCGCGCTTCGTTGCCGCCAGCTTGGACGAGGCGGCGGTGCTGCGCGGCTATGGCACCAAGACGTTCCAGACCTTCCTGCCGCTGTTTGCTGCGGTGCGCTTCAAGTTCGTCGCCACGGCAACGCCGTCGCCGAACCGGACCAAGGAACTGATCCACTATGCCGGGTTCCTCGGCATCATGGACACCGGCCAGGCGCTGACGCGGTTCTTCCAGCGCAATTCCGAGACGGCCGGCGACCTGACGCTGTTCCCGCACAAGGAGGATGAGTTCTGGCTGTGGGTGCACAGCTGGGCGGTGTTTTTGCAATCGCCTTCCGATCTCGGCTTTCCCGACGAAGGTTATGTGCTTCCGGCGGTGACGGTGAACTGGCACGAGGTGCCGATCGACCATGGCACCGCCGGCTACGACCGCGACGGGCAAGGCCTGCTGATCCGCAACACGGCGCTCGGCGTGGTGCAGGCAAGTGCGGCCAAGCGCGACAGCCTGGCCGCCCGAATCGACAAGATGAGCGCGCTGCTTGCCGAGGATCCTGCGGCGCACGCCCTGCTCTGGCATGACCTCGAGGATGAGCGGCGGGCGATCGAGGCGGCGGTGCCGGGCGTGCGCTCGATCTATGGCACGCAAGGGTTGGACCCGAACGAAGCGAACGCCATCGGCTTCAAGGACGGCAAGTTCAAATACCTCGCCACCAAGCCGGAAATGTCGGGCGCCGGCAACAATTTCCAGAAGCACTGCCACTGGGCGATCTTCGTCGGCGTCGGCTTCAAGTTCCATGATTTCATCCAGGCGGTGCACCGCATCGTGCGCTTTGGCCAGCTGCAGGAATGCCGCATCGACATCATCTTCTCCGAAGCCGAGCGCGAGGTGCGCCGCAACCTCGAAGGCAAATGGGCCGAGCATGAAAGGCTGATGGCGCGCATGGCGGAGATCATCCGCCGCTATGGGCTCGACGGCCTGCCGCTCGACGACGTGCTGTCCCGCTCAATCGGCGTCACTAGGCGCGAAGAGCGCGGCGACATGTTCGTCATCGCCCACAATGATGCGGTGCTGGAGGCGCGCCAGACGGCCAGCGCCAGCGTCGGCGAGATCGTCACCTCGATCCCGTTCGCCAACCACTACGAATACACGGCGAGCTACAACGACTACGGCCACACCGACGACAACGACCATTTCTGGGCGCAGATGGACTTCTTGACGCCGGAGCTGCTGCGCATCCTGCAGCCCGGCCGGCTGGCCTGCATCCACGTCAAGGACCGGGTGCTGTTCGGATCGGTGACCGGCGAAGGCGTGCCCACCGTGTCGCCGTTCCATGCCGAGGCGATCTTCCACTATCTGAAGCACGGTTTTCAGTACATCGGCATGATCACCATCGCCACCGACGTCGTGAAGGAGAACAACCAGACCTATCGGCTGACCTATTCCGAGATGATGAAGGACGCCACCAAGATGGGCGTCGGTTGTCCGGAATATGTGCTGCTGTTCCGCCGGCCGCAGAGCGACCTTTCGCGCGGCTATGCCGACCAGCCCGTTGCGCATGCCAAGCCGCTGGTGATCGCCGCCGATGGCCAGCACGAGCGCTGGAGCGACGGGGACCGCCGGCCGCAGGTGCCCGACAGCGGCTACACGCTGGCGCGTTGGCAGCTTGATGCGCACGCCTTCTGGCCGTCGTCAGGCGACCGGCTGCTGACCACGGATGAACTGGTGCGGCTCGGTCCGAAGCCGTTGCGCGCGCTGTTCCAGAAGGTATCGGAACAGGCGATCTACGATTTCGAAATGCATGTGAAACTGGGCGAGGAACTGGCCGCGCGCGACAGCCTGTCGAAGACGTATATGACGCTCGACCCGCCGTCGAAACACCCGGCCATCTGGACCGACGTGGTGCGTATGCACACCCTCAACGGTCAACAGGTTCACAAGAACCTGGAGAAGCATGTCTGCCCGCTGCAGTTCGACATCGTGGACCGGCTGATCGACCGCTACTCCAATCCCGGCGACATTGTCTATGACCCGTTCGGCGGGCTGATGACCGTGCCCTATCGCGCCATCCTGAAAGGCCGGCGCGGCCAGGCCTCCGAACTTTCCGACACCTATTTTCGCGATGGCACGCGCTACTGCCGCGAGGCGGAAGCCAAGCGCGCCGTGCCGACGATGTTCGACATGCTGGGCATTGGCGAAAGCGATGACGTGGTGGAGGCGGCGGAGTGACCGACGACACCTCCATCCTTCGCGATATGGCCCGCCTGCGCAAGGCGCTGGAAAAGCGCATGCGCATCGACGATCGCGCCGAGGAACTGGCAGCACGCGAAAAGGGCCGGCCAATCCGGGCGGGCCAGCTTGCCGCCTATGACACCGCCGGGCTCGGCCGGAAGCTGCGGCCGATGCTGGAGTATGACGGCCGGGGCTGGCGCGCGCTGGCCGACGAGATCGGCGTGACCTCGCCTGACC
>NZ_RZOM01000393.1:0-5087 GCF_003999175.1 Mesorhizobium sp. M7A.F.Ca.ET.027.03.2.1
AGGTGGTGATGCGGCCGGCCCAGAACAACCATTCGAAGGCGTGCTTGGCGTGGCTCCAGCCCCACCAGCCGCCCGAACCTTTCTGGCCTTCGAGCGCGGAAGCGGCGATCGGGCCGCGCTCGGCGACCTGGCGATAGATCTCCTCAATATAGCCGGCGTGTTCGCGGCCCCATTTGGCGAGCCCCAGATACATTTCCTCGCCGCGCTCGGCGCGCTGCATGCGCCAGCGCATCAGCGGGTACGTCTCCACCGGCAGGAAGGAAGCCTCGTGCGCCCAGTATTCGAAAACCGTGCGCTTACGCGTCACGGCCGCGTTGTCGAGCAGCGAGAACGGGTAGGGACCAAGGCGCGAATAGAGCGGCATATAATGAGCGCGCACCACCGCGCTGACGGAATCGATCTGCAGCAGGCCGGTGCGGGAGAGGGTGCGGGCAAAATGCCGGCGGTCGGGCGTGCCGGTCGGGCGGGGATCGAGAAACCCCTGGGCGGCAAGCGCGATGCGACGGGCCGTGGGGAGCGAGATCTTTTCCTTCATGCAGGCATCACTTTGAAGTGTTTTGACCGAGGGTCGAATGGCTGATTCCAACCCATGCTAGCAGGGTTTTGGCGGCATCCATGTCAGGAGAGAAAAGTGGAGTAAAAAGCGAAGGAAATCAAACAGGAGCGGATCGGACCAGTTTGCCGCGATATGCCATCCAGGTCGGTGTTTTGAACAAGGTTTGACTTGCTTCGCTGGAAGTGCTGCGCTAACCCTCGCCGCGTTGCAGCATAGGCCCTTAAAACGGTTCAGCGGTTAAACTGTCACGCTTCCGCATTAGGGTCCGGTGCTGTAATCAAACTGGATTGGCGCCAACGGAAAGCCGAGCATGAACGCACTCTTGAGCTCATACCTGCCCATCGTCCTGTTCATAGGCGTGGCGCTGGTTGTCGGCCTGGCGCTGCTGGCCGCGCCCTTCCTGGTGGCCTACCGCAATCCCGATCCCGAAAAGCTTTCCGCCTATGAGTGCGGTTTCAACTCGTTCGACGACGCCCGCATGAAGTTCGACATCCGTTTCTACCTGGTGTCGATCCTGTTCATCATCTTCGACCTGGAAGTGGCCTTCCTGTTTCCGTGGGCGGTGTCGTTTTCGAAGATCGGCATGCTCGGTTTCTGGTCGATGATGGTGTTTTTGGCGGTGCTGACCATCGGCTTTGCCTATGAATGGAAAAAAGGAGCGCTGGAATGGGATTGAACGACAGTTCAGGCACCCTCGTCGCGCCGAAGCCCAAGGGTATTATCGATCCCAACACCGGCAGGCCGGTGGGGGAGGACGATCCCTTCTTCCTCGAGATCAACAACGAGTTGGCCGACAAGGGCTTTTTGGTCACTTCGACCGAGGCGCTCATCACCTGGGCGCGCAGCGGGTCGCTGATGTTCATGACGTTCGGCCTCGCTTGCTGCGCGGTCGAGATGATCCACACCTCGATGCCGCGCTATGATTCGGAGCGGTTCGGCGTCGCGCCGCGCGCGTCCCCGCGCCAGTCCGACATCATGATCGTCGCCGGCACGCTGACCAACAAGATGGCGCCGGCGCTGCGCAAGGTCTACGACCAGATGCCGGAACCGCGCTACGTCATCTCGATGGGCTCCTGCGCCAATGGCGGCGGCTACTACCACTACTCCTATTCGGTGGTGCGCGGCTGCGACCGCATCGTGCCCGTCGATATCTATGTGCCCGGCTGCCCGCCGAGCGCCGAAGCGCTGCTCTACGGCATTCTTCTCCTGCAGAAGAAGATCCGCCGCACCGGCACGATCGAACGGTAAATCATGACCGCATCCCTGAGCGAACTGTCGAACTATCTCGGCGAGAAGCTGATCGGCCGCGTGAACGAGGCTGATATCGCCTATGGCGAACTCACCATCCATGTCGAGCCGCGCGATCTGGTCGAGGTGATGACGTTCCTGCGCGACGATGCGCGCTGCCAGTTCATCTCGATCATCGACGTCTGTGGCGCCGACTATCCGTCGCGGGCCAAGCGCTTCGACGTCGTCTACCATCTGTTGTCGCCGAAGCAGAATGTGCGCATCCGCGTCAAGGTGCAGGCCGACGAAGAGACGATGGTGCCGTCGATCACCGGCGTCTTTCCCGGCGCCGACTGGTTCGAGCGCGAGACCTACGATCTCTACGGCGTGCTGTTTTCGGGCCATCCCGACTTGCGCCGCCTGTTGACCGATTACGGTTTCGAAGGCCACCCGCTGCGCAAGGATTTCCCGCTGACCGGCTTCGTCGAGGTGCGCTACGACGATGAAGCCAAGCGCGTTATCTACGAGCCGGTCGAGCTCAAGCAGGAATTCCGCAATTTCGATTTTTTGTCCCCGTGGGAAGGTACGGATTACGTGCTGCCGGGTGACGAGAAGGCAAAGCAGTAAATGGCTGAAACCTCGGTCCGCAACTTCAACATCAATTTCGGCCCGCAACACCCTGCGGCGCACGGCGTTTTGCGCCTTGTGCTGGAGCTGGACGGCGAAGTCGTCGATCGCGTCGATCCGCATATCGGGCTCTTGCATCGCGGCACCGAAAAGCTGATCGAGGCCAAAACCTACCTGCAGGCGATTCCCTATCTCGACCGGCTCGACTATTGCGCGCCGATGAACCAGGAGCACGCCTTCGCGCTCGCCGCCGAGCGCCTGCTCGGCATCGAAGTGCCGAAGCGCGGCCAACTGATCCGCGTTCTCTACTGCGAAATCGGCCGCATCATGTCGCACATCCTCAATGTGACGACGCAGGCGATGGACGTCGGCGCGCTGACGCCGCCGCTATGGGGCTTCGTCGAGCGCGAAAAGCTGATGGTGTTCTATGAGCGCGCCTCCGGTTCGCGTATGCATGCCGCCTATTTCCGTCCCGGCGGCGTCCACCAGGACCTGCCGCAGAAACTGGTCGAGGACATCGGCAAGTGGATCGACCCGTTCCTGAAGTCGATCGACGACCTCGATCAGCTGCTGACCGGCAACCGCATCTTCAAGCAGCGCAATGTCGACATCGGCATCGTCTCGCTGGCCGATGCCTGGGCCTGGGGTTTTTCGGGCGTGATGGTGCGCGGTTCGGGTGCTCCCTGGGACCTGCGCAAGTCGCAACCCTATGAATGCTATTCGGAAATGGATTTCGACATTCCGATCGGCAAGAACGGCGACTGCTTCGACCGGTACCTCGTGCGCATGGAAGAAATGCGCCAGTCTGCGAAGATCATGCGCCAGTGCGTCGATCTCCTGCTCGGCAAGGAAAGCACCGGGCCGGTGTCGAACCTCGACGGCAAGGTGGTGCCGCCCAAGCGCCAGGCGATGAAGCGCTCGATGGAAGCGCTGATCCATCACTTCAAGCTCTACACCGAGGGTTATCGCGTGCCGGCCGGCGAGGTTTACGCCGCGGTCGAGGCGCCGAAGGGCGAATTCGGCGTCTATCTGGTTTCCGACGGCTCCAACAAGCCCTACCGCTGCAAGCTGCGCGCGCCGGGTTTCGCGCATCTGCAGGCGATGGATTTCCTCTGCCGCGGCCACATGCTGGCCGACGTCACCGCCGTTCTCGGCTCCCTCGACATCGTGTTTGGTGAGGTCGATCGCTAAATGTCAGTCCGCCGTCTCGCAGAAGCCAGCGTCCAGCCAGCATCCTTCGCCTTCAACCGGGCGAACGCGGCTGCGGCGAAGCAATGGATCAAGAAGTACCCGAAGGGCCGTGAGCAGTCGGCCATCATTCCCTTGCTGATGATAGCGCAGGAGCAGGAAGGCTGGGTGACGAAGGCGGCCATCGAGACGATTTCCGACATGCTCGGCATGCCGCGTATCCGCGGGCTCGAAGTCGCGACCTTCTACACGCAGTACCAGTTGAATCCGGTCGGCACGCGTGCGCATATCCAGGTCTGCGGCACCACGCCCTGCATGCTGCGCGGTTCGGAAGCGCTTATGGATGTCTGCCGCTCCAAAATCCATCACGACCAGTTCCACGCCAACGACAAGGGCACCTTGTCCTGGGAAGAGGTCGAATGCCTTGGCGCCTGCGTCAACGCGCCGATGGTCATGATCTTCAAGGACACGTTCGAGGATCTGACGCCGGAACGCCTGGCTGAAATCATCGATCTCTATGACGCCGGCAAGGGTGCTTCGGTGGAACCGGGGCCGCAGAACGGCCGCACCGGCTCCGAGCCGGCCTCCGGCCTCACCACGCTGAAGAGCGAAAAGGCGATCCTCAAGTCGACCCGCGAAAGGGAGGCCAGGGAGGCCGCCAAGGCCGCCAGGGCGGCGCCCGACGCGATCATCGCGGCGCCTGTGCCGGGGCCGGCCGCGGCCCCTGTCGCACCGTCCAACACCAGCAAGCCGAAGACCGACACCCCTGAAACCAGCCCGGCATTGAAGACGCCTTCAAAAACCAAGGTCGCGCCGGCGGTTGAAAAGGCGGCGAGCGTTGCCGCGCCGCTGCATTCGGCCGCCAACGCCAACAAGGCGGACTCCAAGGTCGAGCAGGTTTCCAAGCAGCGCAGCGGCCCGATAATCAAGGCCGAGCCGGCATCCGCCTTCAAGGCGCCGGAGGTCAAGGTACCGGCCGCCAAGACGGCCAAACCGTCGCTCGGGGACAAAAACCGTCCAGCCGGCATCGATAAACCGGCACAGGTCGACGACCTGAAGCTGATCTCCGGCGTCGGCCCCAAGATCGAGGGCATCCTGCATACGCTCGGCATTTTCACCTTCGCGCAGGTCGCGTCGTGGAAGAAGGCCGAACGCGAGTGGGTGGATGGCTATCTCTCTTTCCAGGGCCGCATCGATCGCGACGACTGGGTCAAGCAGGCCAAGGCGCTCGCCAAGGGTGGCGTCGCCGAATACATCCGCGTCTTCGGCAAGAAGCCGGTCTGAGGGACGAAAAATGCTTCAGGACAAAGACCGCATCTTCACCAATATCTACGGCCTGTTTGACAAGTCATTGGCCGGCGCGATGGCGCGCGGCGCCTGGGACAACACGCCCGGCATCGTTGCCAAGGGCCGCGAGTGGATCGTCAACGAGATGAAGGCGTCGGGCCTGCGCGGCCGCGGCGGCGCCGGCTTCCCGACGGGCCTCAAA
>NZ_RZOM01000394.1:0-5080 GCF_003999175.1 Mesorhizobium sp. M7A.F.Ca.ET.027.03.2.1
GCATTATGCTGGCAACGGCGGAAAGCTGCACCGGCGGCATGATCATCGCCGCGTTGACCGACATCGCCGGCTCGTCCGCCGTGATCGATCGTGGCTTCATCACCTATTCCAACGAAGCCAAGATGGAGATGCTCGGTGTTTCCGCCGCCACGCTCGAGGCGCATGGCGCGGTTTCGGGCGAGACTGCAATTGAAATGGCGGCAGGCGCGCTTGCCCGTTCGCGCGCCGGGCTGACCCTGGCGGTCACCGGGATCGCTGGGCCTGGCGGCGGTTCGGCGGAAAAACCGGTCGGCCTGGTCTGGTTCGGGGTTGCGCTGGACGGCCGACCGATTGTCGCCGAGCACCAGCTCTTTGCAGACAAAGGCCGCGATTTCATTCGTCGCGAAACGGTCCGGCAAGCGCTGGAGCTGGGCCTGCAAGCACTCGGCTAACCCTGGGCCCGGGGTGCTGCACCGTAGATGACGTCGGCGCGCTTCTCAAAGGCTTCGGCGAACATGCGGAAGGCGCGATCGAACATGGTCCCCATGACCGCGCCCAGAATACGGCTCTTGAACTCGTAGTCGATGAAGAAGCGGACGGCGCAACCGACGCCGTCCGCTTCGAAACGCCAGACGTTGCTCAAATATTTGAACGGCCCGTCGATGTACTTCACCTCGATGGTGTTCTCGGCGGGCTTCAGCAGCACCTGCGTCGTGAAGGTTTCGCGGATCGCCTTGTAGCCGATGCTCATGTCGGCAAGCAGAACCGTGCGCCCGTCACGCTCCTTGCGCGAGCGAACCGTCAGCGCTTCGCAAAGCGGCAGGAATTGCGGATAGGATTCAACATCGGCGACCAGCGCGAACATCTGCTCGGGTGTATGGGATACGCGTCGGGTGGCTTCGAATTTTGGCATGAAACCAGCGGGTTAAGCTGTTTTCTTGAGAATCGCTTCCCGTGCCGCACGCAGCTTGGCGAAATCGTCGCCGGCGTGATGCGACGAACGCGTCAGCGGGCTGGACGCCACCAGCAGGAAACCCTTGGTCCGGCCGATCGTCTCGAAAGATTTAAACTCCTCCGGAGTGACGAAGCGGATCACCGGATGGTGCTTCTTCGACGGCTGCAGGTACTGGCCGATGGTCATGAAGTCGACATTGGCGGACCGCAGATCGTCCATCAGCTGCAGGATTTCATTCCGTTCTTCGCCCAGCCCCACCATGATGCCGGACTTGGTGAAGATCGACGGATCAAGCTCCTTGACCCGCTGCAACAGCCGGATCGAATGGAAATAGCGGGCGCCCGGACGAACCGTCAGATAGTTCGACGGTACGGTTTCGAGATTGTGGTTGAAGACGTCGGGCTTGGCGGCCACGACGACCTCCAGCGCGCCGTCCTTGCGCAGGAAGTCGGGCGTCAGGATTTCGATCGTCGTCAGCGGCGTTGCCGCCCGGATGGCGCGAATGACTTCGGCGAAATGCTGCGCACCGCCATCGGCGAGATCGTCGCGGTCGACCGAGGTGATGACGACATGGGTAAGGCCCATCTGCTTGACCGCATGCGCGACACGGGCCGGCTCATCCGGGTCAAGCGCGGTTGGAATGCCCGTGGCGACGTTGCAGAAGGCGCAGGCGCGGGTGCAGATCTCGCCCATGATCATGAAGGTGGCGTGCTTCTTTTCCCAGCATTCGCCGATGTTGGGGCAGCCGGCCTCTTCGCAGACCGTCACCAGCTTGTGCGATTTGACGATTTCGCGCGTTTCGGCATAGCCCTTCGACACCGGCGCCTTGACGCGGATCCAGTCGGGCTTGCGCAGCACATCCTGATCAGGCTTGTGCGCCTTTTCCGGATGCCGCAAGCGCGGGGCGTTGGCGATCGTATCGAGGACAGTGACCATCGGGAAACCTGGTTCATTCGCGACGCCAGTCAGGCGTTCGCTGTCATAACGTCATCTAGGACTTTTCAACGCAAAGAAAAAGGCCGCCGCGGCGCATGCCGCAACAGCCTTTTTCGCATGGCGCCTCTTCAGTGATGCTAACGGCGCACAAGACGCCCGGCCCAGATCAGCAGGCAGGCACCGATAAAGCCGGTGATGAGATAGGCAATCCAGCCGACGCCGAACGGGCCAAAATTGAGAGCCTGCAGAATGGCGTTCAGCACGACCGCGCCGACGATGCCCATAACGATGTTCATGAAGATGCCGGTGTCGCTCTTCATGAACATTTCGGCGAGCCAGCCTGCCAGGCCGCCGATGATGATGGCTGCTATCCAGCCGACGCCATTCAGGTGCATATGCCTTCTCCTTGTGTGATGCGTGAAAACGCATCCGCAAACGAAGTACCTTGCCGCCGGGTTCCATCTGTAGCAGCGCTTTCAATCTATCAGGCGTTGAGCGCGCGGCCATAGGCGTCGAGCACGCTTTCCTTCATCATCTCCGACAGCGTCGGGTGCGGGAAGATGGTGTGCATCAGCTCTTCCTCGGTCGTCTCCAGGTTCATCGCCACGACAAAGCCCTGGATCAGTTCGGTCACTTCGGCACCGACCATGTGGGCGCCGAGCAATTGACCGGTCTTCTTGTCGAAGATGGTCTTGATGAAACCCTGATCCTCGCCGAGCGCAATGGCCTTGCCATTGGCGGCGAACTGGAAGCGCCCGACGCGGATGTCCTTGCCCTCGGCCTTGGCCTTGGCTTCCGTCAGGCCAACCGAGGCGACCTGCGGATTGCAGTAGGTGCAGCCCGGAATCTTCAGCTTGTCGGTGGCATGCACGCCAGGAAAATCAGCGATCTTCTCGATGCACACGACCCCCTCATGTTCGGCCTTGTGGGCGAGCATCGGCGGGCCGGCGACATCGCCGATGGCGTAGATGCCCGGCACATTGGTCTTGCCGTAGCCGTCGATGACGATGCAGCCGCGCTCGGTCTTCACGCCTAGCGCCTCAAGCCTGAGGCCCTCGATGTTGCCCTGGACGCCGACGGCCGAGATCATGCGATCGGCGGTGATCTTCTCGACCTTGCCGTCCTTCATCTCGACATGCGCCGTGACCGAATTGGGACCCTTCTCGACCTTGGTCACCTTGGCTTCGAGGATGATCTTCATGCCTTGCTTCTCGAACTGCTTCTGCGCGAATTTCGAGACTTCGGCATCCTCGACCGGCATCACCGCCGGCAGCAGCTCGACCACCGTCACCTCGGCGCCCATGGTCCGGTAGAAGGAGGCGAATTCGATGCCGATGGCGCCTGATCCCATGACCAGCAGCGACTTCGGCATCTCCTTCGGCACCATGGCCTCGAAATAGGTCCAGATCAGCTTTCCGTCCGGCTCGATGCCGGGCAGCGCGCGTGGTCGCGCGCCGGTCGCCAGGATGATGTGCTTGGCGGTGTAGGTGCCCTCGCCCTTGACGCCTTTCGGCACCGGCGGCTGCGGCTCCATCGGCTTCTTGGCCGTCTTGGACACGACGATTTCGCCCGGCTTCGAAAGCTTGGCCTCGCCCCAGATGACGTCGACCTTGTTCTTCTTCATCAGGAAGGCAACGCCGCCATTCAACCGCAGCGAGACCTTTCGCGAGCGATCGACCACGGCCGCTGTATCGACGCTGACTTTGCCGTCGAGCTTCAACCCGTAATCCTTCAGGTGATCCGAATAGTGCATGATCTCGGCCGAACGCAGCAGCGCCTTGGTCGGGATGCAGCCCCAGTTAAGGCAAATGCCGCCGAGATGCTCGCGCTCGACGATCGCCGTCTTGAAGCCGAGTTGCGCGGAACGCACCGCGGTGACATAGCCGCCAGGGCCGGAGCCGATGATGATGACGTCGTAGGATTCAGACATTTTATGGTCCTTATTGAAGCGAGGCTTCACCGAAAGAAGGTTTTGGTATCGACCATGGCTCTTGCTTCAGCATTGGAGGCCTGAAAGCGGGCTCATGCATCAATACCGAAAGGGCATCGGAAACCCAGAGCCCTAGAAGCGCGTAGCCTGCAAGAAGCCGACTTCGGCGGCCTTGCCAATGCACAGCCAACCAGATGCCGATGATCAGAAATGCATCGACTATCATGTCGCTAACATCACACGCACCAGCGGCGCCAGCACCTTGCCGATGTTTCGCGTGTTTTCGGCGTCGAGATGGACGCCGTCGAGAGGGGTGGTTTGCGCCACGCTGCCGGCGTCGAAGAAGCCACAGCCGGCTTCGTCGGCGAGCGCGGCATATTGCGGTGCCAAAAACTTCGAGGCGTCATCGCCACCGGCGAACATTTCCTTGAAGTCGGCATTTTCGGTGCGGCTGACGACAGGCGGCGAGACGATCAGTATCTGCGGCGCGGGCCAGTCGAACGGATAGTCGTGACCGCGCACGATGTCGATCAGCCGCTGAATGCCCTGCTTGGCCGCGACGGGATTGCCGTGGATCCACGGCTTCATGTCGTTGGCGCCGAGCATGATGGCAATCAGGTCGATCGGCGCATGGGTCGTCAGGACGGTTGGCAGCAGTTTTGCACCGTTGCGGTCCGCACCGGCCAGATGATCGTCGAAGGCCGTGGTGCGGCCGTTGAGGCCATCGGCAATCACTTGCACGCCGGCGCCTAACGCTGCCTGCAGCACGCTCGGCCAGCGGTCTTCCAGCGCATGGCGGCCACCTTCGGCATTGTAGCCCCAGGTTAGCGAGTCGCCGTAGCAAAGAACCGTCTTCATGCGCCCACCTGTGCGTTAATCGAGCCGCGCCTCAACCGCCAGCGCACGAACAGCCAGTGAACCAGCACAGTGGCCAGGTTCGGCAAAACCAGGCCGGCGATGATTGGCAGGTCGCCTCCCCACTGGCGCTTGCCGATCGGTTGAGAGAACGTCCAACCGATCAGGCCGAGCCCGATCAGCACGAACAGGAGAATTGCGCAGAGGGCCAGCCAGTTGATGATCGTCAGTGCGTTCGAAAAAAGCTGCGCGATGAAAAACACGATCGTTGCAACAATGGTGACAAGCACCGACGTCATGAACACCAGAATGTATTCTTCCTGCGCATGGGTTGCGACCGCCAGCTGTTGAGCAACCAGGCCGCCTGCCAATCCTGACAGGAAAAACGCCATGAGGGAGGTGAAGAAGATCCGCACCGCCCTCTC
>NZ_RZOM01000395.1:0-5076 GCF_003999175.1 Mesorhizobium sp. M7A.F.Ca.ET.027.03.2.1
AGTCTACTCTCATCGGCGGTAGTTTCAGGGCACCGCCGGCTGTGAGCGAAGAACATGCTTCCGCCCCAACGGAGGAAGCCATGACCGCTCCCGCTACCATCGGCGTTGCAAATCCCGAAGAACTCGCCCTCCTACAGCAGGTGTTTCAGCGGGCCTGCAAAGAGCGTGCGCTAGCAGAAGGCAGCGTCGAGGCCGAGGCACTGAGCGCCCGTCTGATGTGGCTGTTCCAGCACTCCGGAGCCTACTTCGATGAAGCTACTTTCGAAGAGATGCTGCGGGGTGAAGGCTGATGAGCCGCGCACCTTATCTGGACCGCCTGGATGATCTTATTCGCCAGCACAAGGAGCTTTCTGCCCAAGGGGAGATCCTGCGGGCGGAATGTCGACTGAGTTGCTATGTCTTGGAGGAATCGGCCGATGGCCTACGGGGAATAGTTGGCAGGGCTTGGGACGCCAGAGTAGCACGGCTTCGCCGTGATACTATTCGGTCCGGAACGTGATTACCGTTGCAACTCGGGTATAGCGCCATGTTCACAACAAGTCCTCCAGTCTTAATTGTAGCATTTCCCTTGTGCCGGTAGCGTATGCGTCAGGTCATTCGGCCCACGCTTGTGTCCAGTTAAGGTCGGCACGGTCACTCAACCCGAGCTTGGTCCGCTTGATCCTGCCGACTCCCTTACGCGAACGCTTTTTGTCGCACTGAGCCAGAGCTCCGATGCATTTGAAGCACCCTTAAGCACCTCGTGTGCTTGCGAAAGCGACGTCTGCTCCTGCGATCGGGTGGAAAGATGCCGGCGCACGTCGCGGAACAGAACCGTGTGCCTGACGTTGTGCCGAGATCGAGGTCTAGGAGAAATGGCATGGTTGCGCCACGCGCGGTGTGGAAGGGCTTTCTGAGGGTCGGTTCCGTGTCATGCGGGGTGAAGATAGTTGGTGCCACAAGTGAGGCATCCAAGATCCACTTCAAGATTTTGAACCGCAAGGACGGTTTACCCGTCAAAAGCGCCTATGTCGATGAAGAGACCGGCGATGTTGTCGAAGCCGAGGATCAGATCAAAGGGTATGAGGCGGACAAGGGTGATTTCATTCACGTCGAGCCGGACGAGATAAAGAAACTGAAACTGACGTCGCAGCATACACTTGACGTCGATTCCTTCGTTCCGGTTGCCGAGATCGACACACGTTTTCTGGAGAAACCATACTATTTGATCCCGGCAGACGGTGCCTCTCTGGAGGCCTTTGCCGTCCTGCGCGATGCGATGGCCAAGAAGCGCGTTGCGGCACGCTCCTGCGTCGTACTCTATCAGCGCGGGCGCGAAGTGTTGATACAGCCCCTTGGAAAAGGGATGTTGCTGACCGAGCTACGGACCCACAATGAGATGACATCGGAAGACACCGTCTTCAATGACGTGAAAAGCCCAAAGTATGATGCGGATCTGCTCGAAATCGCGGGGCTTCTCATCGACAAGAAGGTGACAAAGTTCGATCCTTCGAAATTCGAGGATACCTACGAGGATGCGCTGATTGCCAT
Source organism: Mesorhizobium sp. M7A.F.Ca.ET.027.03.2.1 (assembly GCF_003999175.1). NCBI lineage: Bacteria > Pseudomonadati > Pseudomonadota > Alphaproteobacteria > Hyphomicrobiales > Phyllobacteriaceae > Mesorhizobium > Mesorhizobium sp. M7A.F.Ca.ET.027.03.2.1. Next base: position 1,531 of record NZ_RZOM01000395.1, read on the forward strand.
GATCGACGCCAAGCGCAAGGGCAAAAAACCCCCGAAACCGGCGCCGAAGCCCAAGGAGAACGTGGTCGACCTGGCCTCGGTTCTTCGAAAGAGCCTCGCCAAGGAAGGCATCGGCCAAGACCGGCCAAAGGCCAAGAGCCGCAAATCAGCATAGTCAAAGATAGCGATCACCATCGCTGCGGTGCTCAAAAGAACCAGTGCAATTGCAGTGCTAGGTTAGAGGGTGTGAGCAAAGTTCATGTCGGCGCCGAAGCAATGCGCGATGAAGTGGCGCAGGGCCAACGGCCGCTGATCTTCAGGCCGTGAGCCCAGCCTCACGCCTCAAACGTTGAAGCCGTTCGCTCGACACTCGACGCCGTGCATGCTGCCCGTCGGAGGCGTGAGCGTTGACCGCGCCTTCATCTACAGTGACTGGCAAAGGTACGATCATCACCTCCGGCGCCATATCCCCCCATACAGCTTGCAGCTTGCTCGGGACTGCGACTGATTCATGCCGATCGTCGGTGCGTTGCGATGGCACTTGGTAGGAAGGGTCTGCCCGGATCACCGGCTCCAGATCGTGGGGGAAGTTCGGCGCATGGACGGGCAGTGCTTCGGCCGAATTTTCGCCCTTTTGAGTGATGGCCGGAAGCATTTCAGCGATCTCGATCAGGATATCTTTGACCAGATGTCTCATCTGTGCGCCCGCCCGCTGCGGCCCATTGCTATGGCGATCAAACTTGTTGAGGCAACCAATGTTCCCGCTTGAAGCGAATGACGGGCTTACCGGGAAAGATCGGCGGAGCGGCTCATGCGATACTCCAGGCGACGTCGCTGCGATCCTCTCGCCTGGCATGATCGATGTCGGGAAGTCGTATTTGAACGTACTGTTCCCTGCCTTCGTCGGAGGGGTGGAAGATCCGATGACGGCTGTGTGCCTCGCCCCCGACTTGCCTTGCGCAGCTTCTTCCCTGGCTGCTGTCTGCCCTCCGGTGGGTTCGATCGGGAACAAAGGCTCGACCACCCGGTTTGGAACCATCCCGTTAAGCACAGGACCAATGTGCAGCCTGGCGGATGAGAGACGGCTGCCGGATTGCTATGGCTGTTCCCGATCTGCATTCGGCAGCCGAGATTGAGCCCAAATGCCCTAAGGAGACTTCGCATGAGCGAAGCAGGACACAGCGCAGGCAATGAGGTGACTTCGATTGCGGGCACGTCGCCGTTCGCCAGTTTTTTCATGGCTGGCTTCGAGTGCTCGTCGCACCGGCGCAAGGACGGCGTTCGCCTCGATCTTATCCGCGCGACGTCGCATTATTTGCATGCCCTGGGCGACTACCGCAGTTGCGCCGAACTCGGTCTTCGTACCATCCGCGACGGCTTGCGCTGGCACCTCATCGAAACCGCTCCTGGAACCTATGACTGGTCAAGCTGGACGCCGATGGTCGAAGCAGCGCAATCGGCAGGTGTCCGGATCATCTGGGACATCTTCCACTACGGATCTCCCGACCATGTTGATCAGGGATCGATGCATTTCATCGATGCCTATGCCTCGTTCGCCGCGGAAGCTGTGAGGGTTCATCGTTCAATCGCCGGTACAGCGCCTCTGTTGTGCCCGATCAACGAAATTTCGTTTTTCGCCTGGGCTGTTGAGGTCGGCTATTTCCCGCGCGTCGGCCCGAAGAAGCGGGGATGGTTCAAGCGGCACCTCGTGAAAGCAGCAATAGCCGGCGTTCGCGCGATGCGGGAGGTCGATCCCGCTTGCAGATTTGTCTGGGCCGAGCCGCTTATCCACATCGCTCCTCGCGACCGGACCCGCACCGAACGGCGCCGGGCCGAAAATGCCCGTCAGGGACAGTTCGAAGCTTACGACATGCTGCTGGGCCGGGCCGAACCTGAGCTGGGTGGGAGCGAAGATGTCGTCGACGTCGTTGGCTTGAATTTTTATCCACACAATCAGTGGTACCTAAACGGGCCGACGATTCCGATGGGGCATCACGAGTACCGTGCCCTATCGGAGATGCTGATCGAAGTCGCGCATCGATACAGCAAGCCTATGTTCATCGCCGAGACCGGCTCCGAGGGGTCTGGCGGGCCGGCTTGGCTCCACTATGTCTGCGACGAGGTGCGTGCCGCAGAAAGCCTCAAAGCCCCGATCGAAGGTATTTGCCTTTACCCGGTAACCGCCTATCCGGGCTGGGACAATTCGCGGCATGCGGAGGTGGGATTGTTTTCAGTCGTCCAGGCGGACGGCAGCCGACACGTCCACAAGCCCGTCGCGGACGAATTGGCCCGCCAGCAAGCTTTGTTCGCGGCGAACCCGACGCGTTAAATACATGAGCTGCACGAGGGACTGCGCGAGCGCCTGTCGGCCCCGCGCCGATGCTCCCGGGTCCAGGTGGGGGAGCTACAGCGCCCCTTCGGCCAACGACGCATTCCCCACGCCCGCCCATTCCGGGACGCTCTTTTGAATGCGTGCGAAGGTTGCCAGGGCCTGCCCGACCACCTGATCCATGTTGTAGTAGCGGTAGGTTGCCAGGCGGCCGACAAACCACACGTCGGGACAGGTTGCGGCGAGCGCTTCGTAGCGCTTGTAGAGCTCTTCGTTTTCGGCCCGCGGCACCGGATAGTACGGGTCCCCGATATCGGTGGGATATTCGTATGTCAGGCTGGTCCGCACGCTCCGTTGGCCGGTCAAATGTTTGTATTCGGTGATGCGGGTGTAATCTTCCGTCTGGGGGTAGTTGACGACGGCAACCGGCTGAAACTGCTCTTGGTCGAGGGTGACGTGCTCGAAACGGAGCGAACGATAAGGAAGACACCCTAGCTGCCAGCCGAAATATTCGTCGATCGGGCCGGTATAGATCAGGCGGTTGAATGGTATCTTGTCACGAATTTCGCGGAAGTCGGTCTGCAGCATGACCTTGATGTTCGGGTGATCGAGCATGCGCTCGAACATCCTCGTGTATCCGCCGGCAGGCATCTTCTGGAAGCTGTCGCTGAAATAGCGGTCATCGCGGTTGGTCCTGGTCGGCACTCGTGCCGTCACTGATTTGCTCAGCTGGTTCGGATCGACGCCCCATTGCTTCCTTGTATAGCCACGGAAGAACTTCTCGTAGAGCTCGCGTCCCACGGTGCTGACGACAACATCCTCGGCCGTTCGCACGTCCTCTACCGTCTCGCGCCGCGATGCGAAGAACTCCTCCAACTGTGCGGAATTCAACTCGAGGCCATAAAGGCGGTTTATCGTGTCGAGATTGATCGGGATGGGAAGCAGTTTCCCGTCGACCGCCGCCAGAACCCTGTGCTCGTATGTGCGCCATTGGGTGAACTGCGAGAGGTAGTCCACGATCGACTGGCTGTTGGTGTGAAAAATATGAGGCCCGTAACGATGGATGAGGATGCCGGCTTCATTGTAGCAATCGTAGGCGTTGCCGCCGACATGGCTGCGGCGGTCGACCAGGAGAACGCTTTCATGACGCTGGGAGGCTATCCTTTCAGCAAGAACGCTGCCGGCAAACCCCGCGCCCACGATCAGCCAATCGAACATGGCTATGCGCTCCTGCGGAG
>NZ_RZOM01000396.1:0-5064 GCF_003999175.1 Mesorhizobium sp. M7A.F.Ca.ET.027.03.2.1
CGGCGATGCCGCCCGAAGCGACCGGTGCAAGGCCGGCGATGGCCCGCAGCAGCGTCGATTTGCCGGAGCCGGATTCACCGACCAGGCCGAAGGATTCGCCCGGCTGCACGTCGAGGCTGACGCCCTTCAGTGCGCGAAAACGGTCGAAGATCACTTCCAGCCTGTCGACGGCAATCGCGGAAGTCATGCCGCCCACTCCGGCTTGCGGTCGAGCACCGGCAGCGGGTGGCGGTCGGCGCCGATCTTGGGCATGCAATTGAGCAAGCCGCGCGTGTAGGGATGCTGGGCATGGCCGAGTTCGGACGCTTTGAGCTGCTCTACCACCTTGCCGGCATACATGACGATGACGCGGTCGCAGAAGGACGAGACCAGGCGCAGATCGTGCGAGATGAAGATCAGCCCCATGCCGCGCTCACTGACCAGCCGGTCGAGAATGCCGAGCACATCAAGCTGCACGGTGACGTCGAGCGCCGAGGTCGGCTCGTCGGCGATCATCATTTCCGGACCGGCGATCAGCATCATGGCGATCATGGCGCGCTGGCCCATGCCGCCCGAAACTTCATGCGGATGCAGGTTGAAGACGCGAGAGGGATCACGGATCTGCACCGCCTCCAGCATGGCCAATGCGCGGTCGCGCGCCTCGGCCTTGCCGACCTTTTCATGGGTGCGCAGCGTCTCGACGATCTGGCGGCCGATGCTCATGACAGGGTCGAGCGAATATTTCGGGTCCTGCAGGATCATGGCGATGCGTTTGCCGCGCAGCTTCCGACGTTCGCGCGGCGAGACGCTGAGCAGGTCGATGCCGTCGAAGGCGAGCTTGTTGGCCGATATCCGGGCCTGCGGCGGCGTCAGGCCCATGATGGCGCGGCCGGTCTGCGATTTTCCCGAGCCGGACTCGCCGACGATGCCGAGCCTTTCGCGGCCGAGCGAAAAGGAAACGCCGCGCACCGCCTCGATTAGACCGGTGCGGGTCGGGAAGGTGACGCGCAGGTCGTCGACGTCGAGAAGCGTCTTCGTTTCCCTGCTCATTGGTCACCACTGCGAGGATCGAGCGCGTCGCGCAGGCCGTCGCCGAGCAGGTTGAAGCCGAGGCTGACGATGAGGATGGCGAAGCCCGGCGCACCGGCCACCCACCACTGGTCGAGCACGAAGCGGCGGCCCGAAGCGATCATCGTGCCCCATTCGGGCAGCGGCGGTTGCGCGCCGAGGCCGAGGAAACCGAGCCCGGCGGCGGTCAGGATGATGCCGGCCATGTCGAGCGTCACCCTGACGATCAGGGACGAAATGCAAAGCGGCATGATATGGCGCAGCACGATGCGGAAGGGCGAGGCGCCCATCAGCTGCACCGCCTTGATGTAATCGGAATTGCGCACCGTCAGCGTCTCTGCCCGCGCGATGCGGGCGTAGGGCGGCCATGAGGTGATGGCGATGGCCAGCACCGCATTCTCGATGCCCGGGCCAAGTGCTGCGACAAAGGCCAGCGCCAGGATCAGCTTGGGAAAGGCGAGGAAGATGTCCGTGATGCGCATCAGGATGGCATCGGTCCAGCCGCCGGCATAGCCGGCCACCGTGCCGACCAGAAGGCCGATCGGTGCCGCGATGATGGCGACCAGGATGACCACATAAAGGGTCCAGCGCGAGCCGTAGAGGATGCGCGACAGGATATCGCGGCCGAGATCATCGGTGCCGAACCAGTGCTCGGCGCTCGGCGCCAGCAGGCGCGCGTTCTTCAGGTCGCCGAACGTCGGAGAATAAGGTGCCAGCACGCCGGCAAGGGCGGCAACGACCAGCAGGGCAACGATGATGAGCAGGCCGAGAAAGGCCAGACGGTTGGCGGAAAAGCGCCGCCACGCCACATAGGCGCGGCCGAGCCTTGCCTGCATGCGCGAGGCCGGCCGCTCGCTGAGCAGCCAATCGCGACGGCTCTGGATGGTCTCGACGCTCATGCGGACTTCGTCCTCGGATCGAGCACCCGATACAGCAGGTCGGAGAGGAGATTGATGGCGATGAACACCGAGCCGATGACGATGGTGCCGCCGAGCACCGCATTCATGTCTGCGTTCTGCAGCGAGTTGGTGATGTAGAGGCCGATGCCTGGCCATGAGAAGACGGTCTCGGTCAGCACCGAACCTTCGAGCAGTCCGGCATAGGAGAGCGCGATCACCGTCACCATCGGCACCGCCGCATTGCGCAGCGCGTGGCCCCAGATGATGCGGGTTTCCGACAGGCCCTTGGCGCGTGCCGCGACGATGTATTCCTGGGACAGTTCGTTGAGCATGAACGAGCGCGTCATGCGGCTGATATAGGCGAGCGAGAAGTAGCCGAGCAGCGATGCCGGCAGGATGATGTGGCGGAAGGCGTCGTAAAACACGTCCCACTGCCCCTGCATCGCGGAGTCGAGGAGATAGAAGCCGGTGATCGGCGTAAAAGTGTATTCGTAGACGACGTCGAGCCGCGCCGGGAAGGCAACCCATTGCAGCTTGGCGTAAAACAGCACCAGCCCCAGCAGCCCCAGCCAGAAGATCGGCACGGAATAACCGATCAGGCCGATGACGCGCACGATCTGGTCGATGAGGCTGCCGCGCTTGACCGCCGCCAGCACGCCGAGCGGCACGCCGAACAGCGCCCCGATCAGCGTTCCGAGCGTCGCCAGTTCGGTGGTTGCCGGAAGCGCCCGGCGAATGTCGGTCATGACCGGATTGGTGGTCAGCACGGAGACGCCGAAATTACCGTTCAGGGCATTTTTCACATAGATGTAGAACTGCTCGATCAACGGCAGATCGAGGCCCATCTCGCGGCGCGTGCGCTCGACGACATTGGCCGGCGCCCGGTCGCCGAGCACCGCCAGCACCGGGTCGATCGGAATGACGCGGCCGATGAAGAAGGTGACCGCGAGCAGGCCAAGATAAGTCGTGATCGCGATGACCAGGAAACGGCCAAGCGATGATGCAATAACGACGGCGCGGGCGCTGCCGCGCCCCGCCGCCACTTCCTTTTCAACCGTGCTCATGCCGCGTGTCCGCGAGCACTATTCCTTGGACACCGGCCCGACGAAATTGGTGTCGAAGCTCGGGCCGAGCGCAAAGCCCTTGAGGTTCTTGCGCAGGCCGGCGACTTCCAGCTGCTGGTGGATGACGACGAAGGGGCTGGTGTCGAGGATTTTCTTCTCGAGATCCTTGTACATGTCAGCGCGTTTGCCGGCGTCCTTCTCGAGCAGTGCTGCTTCCGTTTCCTTGGTCAGGTCCGGAATGTCCCAGGCGTTGCGCCAGGCGAGCGTCTTGGACTTGCCCGCATCCGAATTGTCCGGGTTCGAGGCAAAGGTCTGGGCGTTGGAATTCGGGTCGAAATAGTCTTGGCCCCACTGGCCGATATAGATGTCGTGGTTGCGGGCGCGATATTTGGTCAGCGTCTGCTTGCCGTCGCCCGGGATGATCTCGAGCTTGATGCCGGCCTGGCCAAGCGTCTGCTGGATCGATTCCGCCATGCCGGTCGTCGGCTGGCCGGTGCGTACGTCCATGGTTACGCTGAAGCCGTCGGGCAGACCGGCCTTGGCCAGCAACTCCTTGGCCTTGGCGACATCGAGCTTGAACGGATTCTCATCCAATTCGCCGAGCACGCCCTTGGGCAGGAAGGTCTGGTGGATTTCGCCGATGCCCTTGAGGATCGTCGAGCTCAGCGCATCGTAGTCTACCAGGTATTTGAACGCTTGGCGCACCTCGGGCTTGGCAAGGTTGGCATTCTTCTGGTTGAGGCTGATGTAATAGACCGTGCCCTTCGGCGCGCTGGTCGAGGTCAGATCAGCATTCTTGGCGATGGCGTCGAGATCGTTCGGCTCGAGATTGCGGGCAACGTCGATGTCGCCGGCTTCGAGCGCCAGGCGCTGGCCCGAGCTTTCCTTCATGTTGCGGTAGATGACGCGGGCAAGTTTGGCCTTCTCGCCATGGTAATTGTCGTTGCGCTCCATGACGACGGCTTCGTTGGCGCGCCATTCACGCAGCTTGTAGGCGCCCGAACCGGCATAGCCGGTTTTCAGCCAGGCATTGCCGAAGTCATTGTCCCATTTATAGTCGGCACTGGGGGTCACGGCCGCGATGTGCTCCTTGACCAGCTTGGCGTCGACGACCGACGCAACCGTGGCCGACAGGCAGTTCAGCACGAAGCTTGGCGCATAGGCCTTGTCGACGGTGAACTGGAAGGTGGTCTCGTCGACCGCCTTGGCCTTCTCGGCGACGTTGTCGCCGCTGATGCCGAACTGGCCGATGATGAAGGCCGGGCTTTTGTCGAGCTTGACCACACGTTCGAAAGACCAGGCGACGTCGGCGGCGGTGATCGGATTGCCGGAGGCGAATTTCAGGCCGGGCTTGAGCTTGAATGTGTAGGTCAGGCCGTCGTCGGAGACGGTCCAGCTTTCGGCAAGGTCTCCCTTGACCTTGGAGGTGTCGCTGAGGTCGAGACGGACAAGCAGATCATAGGTGTTGCCGGTGACCTCGGCGGTCGACAGCTCGAACGCCTCGCCCGGATCCATGGAGATGATGTCGTCGATCGCGAAACCTTCGACCAGCGTGTCGGCGGGCGTGACCGCACCGGCGGGCGCGCCGGCCAGAAGCAGCGCGGACATGGCTGCACCCGCCAGCAGGAAGCGAGAGCGTAGAGCAAACTTTTCCATCATCATCGTGATCGTTCCCTGTTTTGTTGTTTGTTGACCTGAGTTCCCGGCTCAGGGTTGTGGAATTCTTTTCGGGCCTTGAGACGGCCCCACTGACCTCTTACCGTTGCGGTTTTTGTCCAGTTGGTCAACACCATATCCGGCGGCCTCGTGGCGGGCAACGAGCATTTATACGACGGCTCAATGGGCCAGAAAGGCCGGTGGATGTCGACGCATAAGCCAGCCAATAGAGGCTGCCGATCGGGAAAATCTGGCGAATGTCGCGACTACTTCAGAGCCGCGACAAGGCCGGCGTCAGGGAAGCAGGTGGCGGCGCGCCCGTTCTTGGCTTGCCAAGTGCCGATCGAACGGCGGGTCTTGAAGCCGGGCAGGCCATCGGCGCTGCCGACATCATAGCC
>NZ_RZOM01000397.1:0-5059 GCF_003999175.1 Mesorhizobium sp. M7A.F.Ca.ET.027.03.2.1
CCCTTGATCTGGATGAAGCGTGGCTTGCCATCCGAGAAGCATGTGCCGGCGATCGAGCGCGTCATGTGCTCGGTCTTCACCGTAAGCTTGATGTAGCCGTCGAACACGCCCGATTTGTCGCGCTTGACCTCGGCGACGATGATGCCGCGCTCCTTCACCATGATCGGCGCCGACACCATGTTGACGTCGGAGACCTGAGGCCGGATCAGCCCGGCGAGTGCGGCGCTGATCAGCGCGCGCGTATTCATCGTCGCGGTGGAGCCGTCGAACAGGATCTCGACCTCCTTGATCGGATCCTCGGTGACCTGGCCGACGAAGGCGCCGAGCACTTCGGCAAGCTTGACGAAAGGCTTCAGCCGCGGCGCCTCCTCGGCGGTGATCGACGGCATGTTGATGGCGTTGGAGACGGCGCCCTTGATCAGATAGTCGGCCATCTGCTCGGCAACCTGGAGCGCGACATTCTCCTGGGCCTCCGTCGTCGAGGCGCCGAGATGCGGCGTCGCCACCACATTCTCCATGCCGAACAGTTCGTTGTTCTCGGCCGGTTCGACCTCGAAGACGTCGACGCCGGCGCCGGCCACCTTGCCGCTCTTCAGCGCCGCGATCAGGTCGGCCTCGACGACCAGCCCGCCACGAGCGCAGTTAATGATGCGCACGCCCTTCTTCATCTTGGCGATCGCCGCGGCATCGATGATGTTGCGCGTCTTGTCGGTCAGCGGCGTGTGCAGGGTGATGAAATCGGCGCGGGCGAACAGTTCGTCGAGCTCGACCTTGTCGACGCCAAGCTCCTCGGCACGGCTGTCCGACAGGAACGGGTCGAACGCGATGACGTGCATCTTGAGGCCAACGCCGCGCGTCGCGACGATCGAACCGATGTTGCCGCAGCCGATGACGCCCAGCGTCTTGCCAGTGATCTCGACGCCCATGAATCGGTTCTTTTCCCATTTGCCGGCATGGGTCGAAGCGTTGGCTTCCGGTATCTGGCGGGCAAGCGCGAAGATCATCGCCACCGCATGTTCGGCTGTCGTGATCGAATTGCCGAACGGCGTGTTCATCACGATGATGCCCTTGCGGCTTGCCGCCGGGATATCGACATTGTCGACGCCGATGCCGGCACGGCCGATGACTTTGAGATTGGTAGCGGCGTTGATCAGTTTTTCGGTGACCTTGGTCGCCGAGCGGATGGCGAGGCCATCATACTGGCCGATCACTTCGGCGAGCTTTTCCTTGTCCTTGCCGAGATCGGGCAGATAGTCGACCTCGACGCCACGATCCTTGAATATCTGCACGGCGGTGGGGGAGAGTTTGTCTGAGACGAGAACGCGGGGCGCCATGGCGGCCTCCTTGAAATGGATTTGATCCTGATGGGAATGGGCGGCCCGAAGGCCGCCGCGAATGATCTCAGGCCGCCGCTTTGAGCGACGCCTTCTGCGCGGCGAAGGCCCAGTCGAGCCAGGGCAGCAGCGCCTCGAGATCCGACGTCTCGACCGTCGCGCCGCACCAGATGCGCAGGCCGGGCGGTGCGTCGCGATAGGCACCGATATCGTAGGCGACGCCTTCCTTGTCGAGCACCGACACCAGCCCCTTGGCGAAAGCCGCCTGCCCCTCGGCGTCGAGCGCGGACACGTCCGGGTCGGTGAAGGACAGGCAGACGGACGTGTTCGACCGTGTCGCCGGCTGGACGGCGAGATGACCGAGCCAGGAGGATTTGCCGACAAAGCGATCGAGGACGGCCGCATTGGCATCCGCCCTGGCGATCAGCGCGTCGAGGCCGCCGGTCGACTTCGCCCAGTTGAGCGCATCGAGGTAATCCTCGACGCACAGCATCGAGGGGGTGTTGATGGTCTCGCCCTTGAAGATGCCTTCGATCAGCTTGCCGCCCGAGGTCAGGCGGAAGATTTTCGGCAGCGGCCATGAAGGCTTGTAGGTCTCCAGCCGCTCGACGGCGCGAGGCGACAGGATCAGCATGCCGTGAGCGCCCTCGCCGCCCAGCACCTTCTGCCAGGAGAAGGTGACGACATCGAGCTTTTCGAAGTCGAGCCTCTGCGCGAATGCGGCGGAAGTCGCATCGCAGACGGTCAGGCCCTTGCGGTCCGCGGGAATGAAATCGCCGTTCGGCACGCGCACGCCCGACGTGGTGCCGTTCCAGGTGAAGACCACATCGCGGTCGAAATCGATCTTGGTGAGATCAGGCAGTTCGCCGTAGCCGGCTTCGATCTTGCGCACGTCGGCGAGCTTCAACTGCTTGACCACGTCGGTGACCCAGCCGGAGCCAAAGCTCTCCCAGGCGACCATGTCGACGCCGCGCTCGCCAAGCAGCGACCACAGCGCCATCTCGACCGCGCCGGTGTCCGACGCCGGCACGATGCCGATGCGGTAACCCGCCGGGACCTGGAGAATTTCCCGCGTCAGCTCGATCGCCTGTTCGAGCTTGGTCTTGCCGATCTTGGCGCGGTGGGAACGGCCGAGCGCGGCATTGTTCAGCGCCTCGACCGACCAGCCGGGACGTTTTGCACAGGGACCTGAGGAAAAATTGGGGTTTGCCGGACGGAGTCCGGGCTTCGTATGCGTCGTCATCGTGGTCTATCCTTCCAGATAGTGGCCCCTCGTTGGGGAGGGGTGGCCCACGGACGGCGATATGCGTTCAGACTTCGGGCGTCAAGAGGAAAGTTTTTGTCGCTGCCGGGATACCGGCGATCCCTGATCAGGATGTCGTGACTTCAGACGCAAACGGCGGACCCCGAAAGATCCGCCGTCTGCGTTTTCGTGCATGCCGTACCTACTACCAAAGATCGTAGCGCAGCCCAAGCTTGACCTGATGATTGCTGATCCCCTTGCGGATCGGATAGGAATCTAGGCTCTCGGCGGCTACATATTCGGCGTCCGGGGCGGAGAAATACTGATAGCCCAGGTCGACGGAAACGTTCTTCGATACCTGATAGGCGAGGCCCGCATTCAGCGTGTAGGCCAGCGAGTACTGGGTCTTGCTGTCACTTACAGCAAAATCGTCCGTGTCGTCGCCATTGTCGGTGAAATAGCTTGCCGACAGGGTGCGCTTGCTGCGGACGATGCCGATACCGGCGCCGAGATAGGGTGTGATGCCGACATAGGTGCCAAGATCGACATAGCCGTTGAGTATGCCCGACAAGGCGTAGTTCTTAAGGGATGCCGACGCCACGGTCGGCTCTGCGGCAGTCGCTGAATCGTCATAGCCGACGCCGATCTCGTTGCCGGGCAGATAGCCGAGATTGAGGTCGGCGCGCAGATAGTCGTTGAAATGGTAGCCGAAGCCGATGCTGGCAAAGATCGGATCTTCCTTGTCGCTGAAGGCTGCGGTTTCGGTGGCGAAATCATGATTGTCGAAGCTCTTCTGCGCCAGATAGGAGACGTCGCCGCGCAGATACCAGCCGGAACCGACCTCGACCGGGACGTAGTCGGGCGCCTGGTCGACATAGATCGGCGGATCGTAGTCGGCCGCGTGCACCGGCGTCAGCGGCAGGAAGGCCAGTGCACCGAGCGCCAGCGCCATACGCGATGTAAGTTTCATGGTCCCCGACTCCCGAATTTGGCGCAGCCCGCAATCGCAGCGGCAGCCATCGTTTCAAGGAGCATTGTTAACCATAGTGGTTAAGTGCCGGTTAAGGCTAACAGAGCGTTAGCGAATTCATTTCCCCTGTCGATTCCAGGCGGCCCAACGAAAAACCGCCCGGCTGAGGCCGGGCGGTTTGTGAAGAATGCAAGTAATGTAGATGCTGTTACTTGGTGTAGATCGGCTCGGGTTCGGGCTGGTAGGCCACGACCGGCGCGGCGCAACCGTTGCTGCCACCGAACTGGTAGCGCAGGCCACCGCGCACTTCGTGCGTGTTGATGCCACGATCGAAGCCGGGACCGGAGCTGGTGATGTTCCAGTCGAACATGCGGCCGCCCTGAATATGGGAGAAGCGGTAGCCGGCATCGAGAATGATCTTGTCGGTCAGGCAGTACGAAGCGCCGGCCATCAGACCGTAGGCGAAACGCCAGCTTGATCTGCCGGGATTGAACTCGGTGGTGTTCGGGTCGTAGACATCATCCCACTTGACGCGGGCGCCGCCGATGCCGGCGCCAACGTAAGGCGTGATGCCATGGTAGGTGCCGAGATCGACATAGGCGTTGGCAAGCAGCAGCAGGGCGCTCATCTTCGATACTTCGGTCGAAGTACCGTTGATGTCCGAGGTGCCGCCGTTGAAGTTCGACTTGAACCAATAGTCGGCCGTCAGGTCGGTCCGGAAGTGGTCGTTGATCTTGTAACCAACGCCGGCACCGAGCGAGAAACCTCCCTTGAGCTTGCCGAAATCGAAACTTCTGGTGCCGGGCGTGACCGTACAGTTACAGGGATCGACGGTGTAGGTCATATAGTCGATGCCGCGCACGGTCGACTTGTGATAATCGATATCGCCGCGGATATACCAGCCGCCGACCTCGACCGGCTGCTCGTAGATGGCCTGAGGCGGAGCCTCTTCAACCATTGGCTCCGGCAGATCGGCCGCGAACAACGGCCCTGCCAACCCTGCGAACAGGAAGGCGAGCAGGGCCTTTCTTGCTGTCTTGAACATGCTTGTCACCCCTGAGAAGCTCGGAACGGCGAACCCGCCCGAAATGCGATTGGCTTTCAGTCGTGGATAATGAATTGCAAAGGTTAAAAGGCGTTTAACCCTGTTGCTTAACCACGAATCTCGAAACTTCTAGGGATAGGCGCGAGATTTACGGACACCGAACAAAGTGGCGGCTGACAAGAAAAAGCCCGCCGAGGGGCGGGCCTTGGACCGGTTAAGGGAGCGCGGCGCGCCTGGTTGTCAGATCCACGTCCTGCTGGACGCGCTGGGATCAAGCGGCGCTGCGCGTTTCCGAGATGATGTCCACTATGCCATTGACCACGGACTCGACCAGTTGCGGGTCGTCGCCTTCGGCCATCACGCGGATCAGCGGCTCTGTCCCTGATGGCCGGATAACCAGCCGTCCGGTCTTGCCGAGGCGGTTGCGGGCGTCTTCGATGGCGGCCTTGACCGGCGCCTCCTCAAGC
>NZ_RZOM01000398.1:0-5053 GCF_003999175.1 Mesorhizobium sp. M7A.F.Ca.ET.027.03.2.1
GGTCTGTTCAGCGAGCGCGTTCATGCCGCGGTCCCCCGAACGGCGGCCGGTCAACTCGATGCCTTTTCGTTGACCTTTCGCTCGGCGATGGTGGTCAGCTTTTTGTCGGCCGCCTTTTCCTCGTTGAGCGTCGTGGTCAAAAGTCTGGCCACGGCTTCTTTGCCGCTCTCCCCTGCCCATGCGATCAAGGTTCCGTAGCGGGTGATCTCGTAGTGTTCGACGGCCTGCGCAGCGGTGATCAATGCCGCGTCGAGGACCTTTTTCTCGGCCACCTCGCCGGCGACATCGTTCGCTTCCTTGATGATGCCGTCGATCGCTGGGCAGGTTGTTCCCTTTGGCAATTCGCCGATAAGGTCGAAGGCTTGTTCAAGCCGTTGAACATGTTTTTCCGTTTCGGCTAGGTGCGCCTTGAAGGCAGCCGTCAGGTCGCGGTTGGTTGCCTTTTCGACCATGTCGGGTAGCGCCTTCAGGATCTGCTTTTCGGCATAGTAGATGTCCTGCAGCACGTGCAGGAACAGATCGTCCATCGTCTTGATGTCTTTCGTAAACAGACCCACGGCGCGCTCCTGGATTTGGATTTGGAAAAGGATATGTCGAGAACGCGCGGCGCGAGCGTCCGTTCCGGCCACTAACCGCGGGCGCGTCGCAGGAACGATTGCCTTCGTCCATCGTTGCGGCTTGTCGGGCTAATGTCCGGCCCAATCTCCCGAATTGATGGAGCACCGTCATGACCGATCGCCCGCCGCTTCGCACCGGAGCAGATGGGAAAGGAGGCCTACGCCGACTTCATGGCCGCCACGCGCGACCCGGAGACGATCCATGGGATGTTGGAGGACTATCGCGCCGGCCTCGGCATCGACCGGCAGCACGACGAAGAGGACCGGCGTGCTGGGCGCGAGGTGCAGTGCCCGACGCTGGCGCTTTGGTCGCTGCGGGATGATCTGGAGCAGCTATGGTGACGTGCTCGGCGTCTGGCGACCATGGACGACACGGCTGGAGGGACGGGGCCTGGACTGCGGTCACCACATGGCGGAAGAAGCAGCGGAGAAACTGGAGACAGAACTGCGCGGATTCTGACCAGGGCCGGAGAATAGTCGACGCCGTCCGTTTACATGCAGACCTTCTATCGACGACGGTGAACTCCGCTCAATTTGCGCCGGCGTTCGGCGCGGGCTCCTCGGTGGAGATTGCATCGGTCGTTCGGCCCGGCAACTCAGGAGATCCATCAGCGTGGTCGATGGTTATCTTGACCGGTCCGGCTTCGATCTCGCCAAAGGGCGAGGCGAACGCAATCTCCGCAGCGTCCCGGCCGACGCCGATGCGGACCAGTCCATCGAGATTGGCTTGCCGCGTTCCATCGAAGAGCCACCAGCGGCCGTCAAGATAGGCCTCGAATACCGCATGAAAGTCCCGCGGCTCCAGCCCGTAGGCGTAACAGCTCACGAAGCGCGCCGGAATATTGAGGGCACGGCAGAAAGCGATGCCAAGATGGGCGAAATCACGGCAAACTCCTGCCCGGAGCAAGAGGCTTTCGTCGGCAGTGGTCTGTTCGTTCGACGAGCCGCGACGGTAATCGATATTGTCGTAGAGCCAGTTGCAGATCGCCGTGACGCGGCCGTGACCCGTTGGCAAGTCGCCAAATTCGCGACAAGCAAATGCAGACAGCCTGTCCGAAGGGACAAACCGCGACGGTAGAAGAAAAGGCATTATGTCGAGCGGCATCGCGTCGAGCGGGGTCTCGCCAATCGTCGCCGGATCGGCGCGGAAGACCTCGAGCGTCACATCAGCCTCATAGATGACCTTCAACGGGCCAGGTTGCGCTGAGACACTCACATATCGATTCTGTATGTCGGGAACAGTGTAAGTCCGACGCGGAAGGTCTGGCGTGACAGTCAGCCGCTCAACCAGGTCATGATGCCTAAGCAACCTCGCCACTTCCAGGTTGAAGATGAAGACGGTGGGCGCTTTCACCTCGTAAGAGAGCTCGCACCCCAATCTGTATCGAACGGTCATAACAGGTCTATCCTTCAGTGCGGCGATGTCGACAATACCACGAATCGAGATCAACCTTTGGGATCGCCCGTGCCTTCTGTCCTCGGGTCGAGAGCATCTGCAACGGCTTCTTTCTTGGCTCGTGGAAGCACGGTCATCAGCAGGATGAATGCAGAGAGGAGTAGACAGGCCCCGTTGGTGATGATGATAGGCCATTCTTCCTTTATGACGCCGAAGACTAGCCACAGCGCGAAACCCAAAACGGTGAGCGCGTACATTGGGGCCGAGATACTGCCGGTGTCGCGCGTCCTGATGATTTTCCACGCCTGCGGCGTAAAGCTGGTCATCGAACATAGGGCTGCGAGATATCCGACGATCGTAACATTATCCATAGATACAACGCCCAATCTCAGGAACGACGCGGCTCAGAGCTATCCGCCCGCGCTAGATCCGAAACGCGGACGACGCCGCGCTGGCTTACGAAAGTAAGGGTGGAATCCGTGCTCTGCGCTTGAGACACACCGGAAATCTGGTGATCGCCGGTGTCGTAGGTCGTGGTCTGGCCGTGATCATCGATCACCAAGCGACGCTTTACGGGAAACACCGCGTAGCGCATGTCATTCTGAGACCCGACGGAAGAAGGGTTGCCGAGTTCTTGGGGCCACCATGAACCGGCATGACGAGTGCCACCGGAACGATAACTGACAGCACGATCCGCGTCTGGATGCTCGACCGGGTGCTCGCGCAGGTACCTCGACAGTTCACCGGCAATGGCATTGAGCTTTGCTTTTAGGCTGTCGTTGAACATGTCGCCGACCATGGTCATGCCGGAAGACCATTGCGACATACCGCCGAACTCGGCATGGCTGAACTGCGCCATGGTCCCGCCGCCGCGACGCATGGCATCGAAAACCACCCTCACAGCCTCCTCGGACACGCCGTGCTCACTCGCGAGCTTGGCAGTGACTTCCGCTTCTTCCCGTGCGCTGGCCATAGAATTTTCCCCACGTTTGTGGTCGACACAACTGCGCGCCCCGTCAGCGGTTCCAGACGGTCGGTGGCCACGCTCTAAAGGGGCCGCAAATGCCCTTGTATTGCGCCCGCGGGTAGTCTGCCTGAAAGAGGACTGCTCCGCTCGCATAAGGAACTTAAGGGGTAGGCCGGCATTGAGATTGATCTGAAGTCCGGTTTCTCCAGAAGGAAATATCAGCATGGCTAAGACCACTAGACAGTCGTCGGGCAAGCCCGCGACGATCCATGATCAAAAGTTGATGCGCGGGAACGGAGGCGAGCTTCACCAGATCGCCGAGGGGGATACCGAGGTCCTGACGACCGCGCAAGGCGGTCCGGTCGCCGATGACCAGAACACTTTGAAGGTCGGTGAGCGCGGTCCGGCGCTCATCGAAGATTTCCATTTCCGGGAGAAGATCTTCCACTTCGACCACGAGCGCATTCCTGAGCGCGTGGTGCACGCGCGGGGCTATGGGGCACACGGCTTCTTCGAAACCTACGAGTCGCTGGCGGCCTATACGCGCGCCGACATCTTTCAGCGTGCCGGCGAGAAGACACCGGTTTTTGTGCGCTTCTCTACCGTTGCAGGATCGAAGGGCTCGTTCGACCTCGCCCGCGACGTGCGCGGCTTCGCAGTCAAGTTCTACACTCAAGAAGGCAACTGGGACCTTGTCGGCAACAACATCCCTGTTTTCTTCATCCAGGACGCGATCAAGTTCCCCGACATCATTCATGCGGTGAAGCCTGAGCCAGACCGCGCCTTCCCCCAGGCCCAGTCGGCGCATGATAATTTCTGGGACTTCATCAGCCTGACGCCGGAATCGATGCACATGATCATGTGGGTGATGTCCGACCGCGCCATCCCGCGTTCCTTCCGGTTCATGCAGGGTTTTGGCGTGCATACCTTCCGGCTTGTGAACGCTAAGGACGAATCCACCTTCGTCAAGTTTATCTGGAAACCGAAGCTGGGCATGCAGTCGGTGGTCTGGAACGAAGCCGTCAAGATCAACGGTGCCGACCCGGATTTTCATCGGCGTGATCTTTGGAATGCAATTCAGGCCGGAGATTTTCCGGAATGGGAACTCAACCTGCAGCTCTTCGATCAAGAGTTTGCGGACAGTTTCGACTTCGACGTGCTCGACCCGACCAAACTCATCCCTGAAGAAATCCTGCCGCCGGTTCCGGTCGGCCGACTGGTGCTCGACCGGATGCCCGACAATTTCTTCGCCGAGACCGAGCAGGTCGCGTTCATGACCCAGAACGTGCCGCCGGGGATCGACTTCTCCAACGACCCGCTGCTGCAGGGCCGGAACTTCTCCTACCTGGATACGCAGCTGAAGCGCTTGGGTAGCCCCAACTTCACGCACATTCCGATCAACGCGCCGAAATGCCCGTTTCACCACTTCCAGCAGGACGGCCACATGGCGATGCGCAATCCGGTGGGCCGAGTGAACTACCAGCCGAATTCCTTTGGCGAAGGCCCTCGGGAATCGCTACAGCGGGGTTTCAGGTCGTTCGCCGACGCGGAAGAAGGCCAGAAGGTCCGGCTACGTGCGGAAAGCTTCGCCGACCACTACAGCCAGGCGCGGCAGTTCTTCAACAGTCAGACTGCTCCCGAGCAGCGCCATATCGCCATGGCGTTGACCTTCGAACTCAGCAAGGTCGAGACGGTGGCCATCCGGGAACGTATGGTCGCGCACCTGCTCAACATCGACGAGGGACTTGCCGAAACAGTCGCCGACAAACTCGGCATGAAAGAACTGCCTAAGCCGGCGGATGCCGCGATAGCGCCTCGCGACGATCTCGAACCCTCGCCCGCGCTCAGCGTCATCGAAAACGGCCCGGAAAGCTTTGCCGGCCGCAAGGTTGGCGTGCTTGTCAGTCCCGGCGCCGATGCGGCACAGCTGAAGAAGCTGCAAGCAGCGATCGAGAAGGAGGGCGCAGTCATGGAGGTGGTCGCGCCGAAGGTTGGCGGCGTCGAGGCCGCTGACGGCAGCTGGATCGCGGCAAAGCACATGATCGACGGCGGGCCGTCTGTCCTATTCGACGC
>NZ_RZOM01000399.1:0-5043 GCF_003999175.1 Mesorhizobium sp. M7A.F.Ca.ET.027.03.2.1
GCTCTGCTGTTGGCCGGCGTCGAACTCGACATCCGGCGCGAGATCGTCGGGCACGAACAGACGTTGCATCTTGTAATTGGCGCGCATCCGCCGAGGAATGAGCGAGCCTGCCGCCGGCGTCAAGCCTCGGCGGTAGGATGCCACACCGGCCGAAAGCCATGCCCCAGCACGGCGAGGGTCGTGGCCGGCGTCAGCAGCGAGAGTGTCTTGCCGTTGAGCAGGCCGAAATCGCCGGGATGCTCATATCCGGCAAAGGACCAGCGCAGTGTCGTGCCCCGACGCAGGGCATAAACAGTGCGACCATCCGCAACCATGGCGCCGTCCGGCAGGCCGGCAAGGTCTTCAACAGCAATCCCTGGCGGCCTGCCGCCCGAGGCCAGCCGCTCCTTGTGCAGCCGTTTGTCGACCATCGGCGCGCGCGGTTCGGCAATGCCGAACGCGTCGCCGAAGCGGCCGACGAAATCCCTGGCCCGTTCGCGCTGGCAAAAGAAGCAGGGGCGATGCCCGGCCGCCAATGCCGTCACCTCGTCGAGGAAGAACAGTTCTGTCCAGCCCGCTTTGCCGCCCTTCCGGTTGCGGCCCATCGGTTGGCGCCGCACATTTCGGAATTGGCAGACGCAGATGATCCAGGCCGGAAGCGCCCAGCGCTTTTTCTTGAGCGTCTTGGTCTCGGGATCGTGGATGATGCCGCGATTGCCGGTGAACAGGCCGCGATCGGGCACAGCGTGGATGGTACCGAACGGATCGACCCGGTTCTGCAGTGGCATAGTTTTCTCTCCGGACACGCATCTTGGCTGCAATGCGAGCGGCATGATATCGCTCCTCGCATCTTTTCATGTCAGCAGGGTTTTGTGATGCGGGTGCTGGTGGTCCAGAACTACGACAATACCGGCCTCGGCCAGGTCGGCGCAGCACTTGCGGAAGCGGGTGCCGATCTCGACCTGCGTCTCCCTTACAAAGGCGATCCCCTGCCGGATGACGCGGCCGGGCATGATGCCATGATCGTGCTCGGCGGCGGCCAGAACGCGCTGGCCGACGATGAGTACCCCTATTTCCCGGCACTGCTCGAACTGACCCGCGACTTTGCCGACAAGGATCGCGCCGTGCTCGGCATTTGCCTCGGCAGCCAGCTCGTCGCCCGTGCTTTCGGCGGCGAAAACCGCATCGGCGGCGCCAATGAGTTCGGTTGGCGCGGCGTATCGCTGACGGCGGACGCCAAGGCCGATCCGGTGCTGGGCGCACTGCCGGAGAAATTCCCGATCTTCCAGTGGCATGACGACACCTTCGTGCTGCCCGAGGCCGCCGTGCGGCTCGCCGGCAACGATGTCGCCGAGAACCAGGCGTTTCGCGTCGGCCGCGCCGTCTACGGTTTCCAGTTTCACTTCGAGGCCGACCGGCCGATGGTCGAGGACTGGAGCACGTCCTTTGCCCCGACCATCGCCGCGCGCCACCCCGACTGGGCCGGCAAGCTCGATGGCGAAATGGCCCGCAACGGGCCCGATGCGGATGCCGCTGGCCTCGCCATTGCCCGTGCCTGGGTAGCGACCATCCGAGTGTTGGTCTCTCCGTACCCTGCAGCGTGACATAATTGGCACGCGGCGGTGAAACCGCCTGGGGAAAACCGTTTCATTCTTGGCTTGTGTCCGCCCGCCATCCTACAAGGCGCGCGCTCTGCATCTTCTGTGCAACGGCTATGAACCTTTGTGTGACCCGCGCGACACACCGTTGATACAGAACATGCCTAGAAGCGCAAAATCGTCGAAACTTTGAAGCGAATTCTCGGTTTCAACGCATTGGTAACCGCCTGGTGCACAGATGCAGAAAGCTCAACAAGAGATGACCTCCGTGAAAGCAGCGCTTCTGTCCTTTGCCATGTTGTCCGCCATCGTGCTGTGCGGTCTCGGCATCTATGCCGCCGACGCAGCCAACAACCACAACGCCGTCGACGGTTACGGCGTCACCGCCTCGCTGCGCTAAAGGCAGGAAGCGTCTTTCGCGTCCTCCGACGCGCGACGCTCAAGCTTCCTTGATCGTCATTGTCAGGATGCGTTTGTCCGCGCCGTCGACGACGAGCGCGCTCAGCATGCCTGATTGCCAGGCAAGCGTGTCGACATTGACGCGGTTGGCCATCACTTCCGCCTCCGGCACCGGCGTGTGGCCATGCACCACGATCTTCGGATAGAGGTCGGGGTGGTTGTGAAAGGCGTCGCGGATCCAGATCAGATCCTGCGGGCTTTGCTTCTCCAGAGGAATACCCGGCCTGATGCCGGCATGGCAGAAGAAGAAGTCCCCGAAAATCACGGAGAACGGCAGCGATCGCAGGAAGTCGATGTGGCTTTGCGGCACGGCCTCGACCAGGGCCTGATGTCCTTTGCGCACGGCCGATTCGGCCTTGCCGAACCACACGCTTGTGCCTTCACTGATCGCCACGCCGTAAGACTGTGCCGTCTGGATGCCGCCGAACCGGATGAAAAGCCCTTCCGGGTCAGGGGTCTTGAGAAAATCGAGAAAGCCGATGTCGTGGTTGCCGGCCAGCATCAGGTAACGAGGGTCGCGCTCTTGCGCTTCGATCAGGAAATCGATGACGCCCTTCGAGTCCGGCCCGCGGTCGACATAGTCGCCAAGATGGATGACGCGCCAGTCGGCAGGTGGGTCCTGCTCGATCTCGGCCCTGATGCGCCGATGCATGGCGGCCAGCAGGTCGAGCCGGCCGTGGACGTCGCCGATCGCGTAAAGACGCACACCTTCCGGCCCATGCGCGTCGAGAAAATGGATGCCGGGTTCTGCCAATTTTTCGGTGTCTCCGTGGTCGCGGTCACGGGCTTAGCGCCGGAGCTGGTCCTTGCCCATGTCGGTGACAAGACGCTTTCCGCACAGCGCCAGCGTGATGTCCATCTCCTTGCGGATGATTTCCAACGCCTTGGTAACCCCTTCCTTGCCAAGCGCACCCAGGCCGTAAAGAAATGGCCGGCCGATATAGGTTCCCTTGGCACCTAGGCAAAGCGCCTTCAGGACATCCTGGCCGGAGCGGATGCCGCCATCCATATGCACTTCGATCGTGTCACCGACCGCGTCGGCAATCTCTTCCAGAACGCCGATCGACGACGACGCACCATCGAGCTGGCGCCCGCCATGGTTGGAAACGATGATCGCGTCGGCGCCGGTCTTGGCCGCCATCAGCGCGTCCTCCTTGTCGAGAATGCCCTTGAGGATCAGCTTGCCGCCCCAGCGCTCCTTGATCCAGGCGACGTCCTTCCACGACAGATGCGGGTCGAACTGCTCCGTCGTCCACGATGCCAGCGAGGCCATGTTGCCGACGCCCTTGGCGTGGCCGACAATGTTGCGGAAGGTCCGCCGCTTCGTGCCGGCCATGGCGGCGCACCAGCGCGGGCGGATGGCCATGTCGACGATGTTCGTCAGCGTCAGCTTGGGTGGCGCCGAAAGCCCGTTGCGGATGTCCTTGTGGCGCTGACCGAGAATCTGCAGGTCGAGCGTCAGCACGAGCGCCGAGCATTTCGCCGCCTTTGCCCTATCGATCAGGTTGAGCACGAACTCCTTGTCACGCAGCACATAGAGCTGAAACCAGAACGGCTTCGTGGTTACCGAGGCGACATCCTCGATGGAGCAGATGCTCATCGTCGACAAGGTGAACGGCACGCCGAATTCCTCCGCCGCCTGAGCCGCCACCATCTCGCCATTGGCGTGCTGCATGCCGGTCATGCCGGTTGGCGCCAATGCCACCGGCATCGACACTTTTTCGCCGATCATCGTCGATGCCAGCGAACGGTTGTCCATGTCGACGAGCACGCGCTGGCGGAACTTGATCTTCTGAAAGTCCTCTTCGTTGGCCCGATACGTGCTTTCGGTCCACGAACCGGAATCGGCATAGTCGAAGAACATCTTCGGCACGCGCCGGCGGGCGAGGTCCTTGAGGTCGGCGATGGTCAGGATCTGGCTCATGGGCTTCCCGTTTCGATAGCTAGGAGCGTTTGCGTGCAGGTTCGGTATCGGTGGCTTCGACCCGCTGCTTCAGCCTCAGTCGCGAAACGCGCTGCCAGTCGCCGCTGCGCTCGGCTTCCGCCATCGACCGTTCGACATAGGTGATGTGGTCCATCGCCGCTTGCCGGGCAGCATCCGGATCGCCGGCCTTCACCGCCGCATGGATCGCGCGGTGCTGCGCCAGCAGGGCGTCGCGCGCGCCGGGCACGCTGAACACCAGCAGCCGGTTCTGGAACACGCCCTCCGACAACAGCCGGTAACAGGAACGCAACGTGTGCAAAAGGATGATGTTGTGCGCGCATTCGCAGATCGCGTGGTGGAACTCGACATCGATCTCGGCCTCGTCGTCGAAGTCGCCGGTCCGGTGCGCATCGTCCATACGTGCCATGATCTTGTCGAGCAGCGCCATGTCGTCCGCAGTGGCGCGCCGTGCCGCGTATTCAGCCGCGACCCCTTCGATCTCGCGGCGATATTCCAGATAATCGGTCACTGCCTTGCGGTGCATCGAGATCAGGTCCGTCACCGGTTTGGTGAAGAGCTGGCCGATGACATCGGCGACATGCGTGCCGCCGCCGGGCCTTGTCGTCAAAAGGCCGCGTCCTTCCAGTGACTTCAGCGCATCACGCAGGATCGGCCGGGATACGTCGAACTGGCGTGCAAGCTCGCGCTCGCCCGGCAGCCGGTCGCCGGTGCGCAGCACGCCTTCGAGGATGAGGCTCTCGATTTGCTGCACCACCTCGTCGGCGGTGCGCGAATGCTCGATCCTGGAAAAAATGTCGCTCAACAGAATGCCTGGAAGGTGAACCGGTGTCGCAGAATAGAGCCTGCCTCGCCAACTGGTCAAATTATTTATCCAATTGACAAAAGCGGGCCGATTTTCCGCCCGATGCCATCATCTTCGGCTACCTTTGCCGTTTGCGTCATCAGGCCATTGGCACTAGAGGGACGCGGGTGCAAGAGGTTCAAGGAAACTCAGGGAACAAGCCGTGTCAGACGACCCGTCCGATCTCGAATTCCAGCCGCGCGCCAAGGGCAGCGTCATGG
>NZ_RZOM01000039.1:0-13015 GCF_003999175.1 Mesorhizobium sp. M7A.F.Ca.ET.027.03.2.1
AGAGTAGACTACGCTCATATTGGCGAGAGTCGATTGAATAATAATTTAGTCACGACAGGCAGGAGCATTCTAATGCCGCTCTTTCAAAAAACGGGCTTCACGAAGCAGCGAATTCCAATCCGTGCCGATAAGCTTGATCAGACCGCGCGCATCCGGCTCCGAAATGCCGACTTCTTCAGACAAACGTCGGGCAAGCAATTGCTCATTGCCCTTCTTCACACGGCCGTCGCCATCCTTTTTCATTGGTTCCTCCCTGGGAAGCCAACTTACGGAATGACCTTTCGTTTCATGGAATAAGAAAAAAGCCCGCCGTCCCATTAGCGGCAGCGGCGGGCCGTCCCTGGGATAACGGGACTCGCTGGGGTGTTGGTTTCCCCTGCTGTCGCGGGCGGTGCAAAGCAGGTGCCACCTAGGGTGAACCAACACGGCACACCTCGCGTGCGACTCGCCGCGAAACGACAAGACCTTGGTCTGGTATCGACCCGCCGTGCCGACCTAGCACGACGGGCGTTCGAGAGCGGCTACACCCTGAGAGTCGACCCCTTTGCATCAATCTGGAACAGGGCAACAGTTCCAAGACACGTCAGCAGCCTTCCGTGGTCTTTTTCATCTGGCCAGGAGCAGCCGAGTTAGCATCGGTATCCTGTTGACCTGGCGCGGCCTGCTTGGCGCTGCCAGTTTGTTGACCTGGAGCGCAGTCCTTGGCGGAGTTCGAGTTAGAGTTCGTTCCACTCGTGGTGGTCGGATCCGTTCCCTGATCGGTCGTAGTGCTCGGCGTTGTCTGGGTCGTCGAGGTCGACGATCCGCCTGTGGTCGTGGTGGTCGATTGCGCAACAGCGAGGCCAGTTGACAGTACCATAATGGCTGAAGCCAAAAGAACCTGTTTCATGATCAACTCCATATTGGAATGTCCCTTCGGTACCGAACTTCGCTGCGAAAAGACGGTTCCAAGAAAAAATTCGCAATCGCATGCACCTCACGTTTGGACGGGCCCGCACCACTTGCGCGCGTCGGGGCGAGCGTCAGCGGGTAAGCGACCTAGCCCTTGGATCGACCTTTCTTGAATGATTGCGAAGCCTTGGCTTCGGCAGCAAGGCGTTGTTCTCGAAGTCGCGCAGTTTTTGTATCTCGCGCCTCTCTCTCGGCCGCGTTAGCAATCTTTGCCTCACGGTCTGCGCGCTCCAATCGGTCTTTGTCGACGCTTCGCCGGGACACATTGGCCTCCTACCAGAAGACCGTTGAATTTACAGTTTGCTAAAATGTTCCCCGCGATACGGCATGTTCCACGCAATGTGGCGGACTTCCCGGCCCTTCCGGGGAACCAGCAATGCAAAAGCCCGCTACCGAGAGCCAGGGGCCTTGAGAGACAGGCAACTTGGAGAAGGGCCGGCCCCAACAAGCTTCCTTTTGTAGTTCCAATCAGTACGGCCTTTAGTCAGTCGGCCCCGAGCTGAGGGGCGATGAGCTGGGCGAAGCCCTCGCCGCCGACAGTCGCTCACGCTTGTCAAAATGAGCCTCCTGATAGGTCTTCTTTCATTCGATATCTCCCTTCGGCTATCGCATAATCACACACCGCGTCGCCTCGGCTTGGGTGCGCGTCAATCGCATGCCAAACACGAGATGGCCAAGGGATTATCACCCCTTTCTGGCCTGCCGCTTTCTTTCTTGCGGCTTGTGCGGAATTCGGGCGGGCTCAACGGAGCTTGAGCCCCTGATGTGACGTCAAAATTCGAACCCAGCCTATGTCATAGGTTGCTGCACGGCCTAGGCGGCTCCCTTAAGGGTGCGGCTTATTCACGTCGGGAGCGTTGCCGCACCCCAAGCGAGCAACCGAACGTGGCCTCTTCTACCGCTGGGCACTGAGGTCCCAACCAGGGGTCCTGGGTGCGTTCGCGTCTTTCCCAACTGCCGACCCATCAGTCCGGCGCCTCTTTACGGCTACCCGGAACTTTTGAAGCGAATGCAAGTTCGATAATCAACATCAGCTAGGTAGCCAATTTGTCACCCACCTCATCCTTGGATGTCCTTATTCGCAAGCTCCAGAGCATCTCGGATCTCCGAGAGGCCGATATCGAGGTTTTGAAAGGCATCCAAATTCAGGAGAAGGATTTTTTGGCCAACTACGACCTGGTGCGTGAGGGTGACCGCCCTGTCAATTCGTTCGTGGTTTTGGATGGCCTGCTCGGTTCCACCAAACTTACCGGCGACGGCAAACGGCAGATTACATCCTTCTTTGTGGCTGGGGATATTCCCGATCTGCACGGACTGCATCTGTCGGTCATGGATTGCAATTTTACGACCCTGACAGCAGCCAGACTGGGCTTCATGCGACATGACGCTCTTCGCACCATTTGCGAACAGCATCCTCGAATCGCGACGGCTTTTTGGCGGTCGACGCTGATCGATGCAGCGATTTACAGAGAATGGGTAACGAATGTGGGAAGACGCGAGGCATACACGCGCATGGCTCACATCTTGTGCGAACTGATCTTTCGCTTGCGCTCGGTTGGACGCATCCAGGATCACGTCGCGGATCTTCCGATTACCCAGGCAGCACTTGGCGATGCATTGGGCTTGTCTACAGTCCACGTCAACCGAATGCTTCAGGAACTTCGACGCAGGGGCCTCATCGCCACGACGGGGTCAAGAGTGCATGTTCTTGATTGGCCCGGCCTCACTCGTGCAGGTGATTTCGACACGACCTACCTGCACCAAAGGAACCCCGCAGCTTAGTGGTGACGGAAGCTCTCGGATGGCACGATTTTTCTTTGATAGTGGCGATCACGACGTGGTCGTCGAGGACGTAATCGGCATCGAATGTGCCGATCTGGAGGAGGTGCGCCGCGCGGGCTTCGAGGGCCTTATCGACCTTACGAGAGATGTGCTTACCGAGGTGGACGGGCAGCAAGTATTTGTTGAAGTGCGGAACGAAAACGGCGACAGGATTCTGAGGCTGAGCATCTCGCTTCAGATCAAGTTGATGAGATAACGTGCCTGACTTGCTGCGTCAGAATGCTGCCGAGTGCCGGCACATCGAATGGCATGAGCGGCGAGGAACGCCGCGTGATCGGACTATCGCCCGAAGATGCCGCCGCCATTTCGACCGGCGAACAAGCTCGGGTTCCCCCACATGGAAAAAAAACGGTAAGGCACAGCAGCAGGTCATGGCCCGTCTCATACATGGCCCATCCGACCGATTTTTAATCGGTGTCGCGTATTTTTGTATGAAGTTCTGGAACGCGCATTCTCAGCGCTCGTTCATGTTGTCTCAGCAGTGGGTGTCGACGTGCAAAGAAAAGCGAACAAAGCAAGCCGGGTTGCGAAAGGCCAGGAGCTTGAGGTCGAACATCTTGTCGAGGTCACGGAAATTGACCCCGAGCAGGCCCGAACGCTGCTTCGCAAGCATGGAGCCGATTGGCCGAAGCTCAAAGACGAGGCTGAAGCTCTGAAGAAGGAAGACTAGTCGTCACCTTCCCAGCGGTTGGCGAGAAAGCTGTTCCAGCTCATCCTCATCCGTGATTCCCGCCTGGTAGTAAGCCAGAATGCGTGATGCGCGCCGTTCCCTCTCGGTTGCGGTTTCGTTTTTAATTTTGCTGCGTGCGAAGACGCGACTGAGCAGGGCAAGTTCTGATGGGGTGAAGGCGTCTCTGTGCATCGCATCTCAACTCCCGTGCGTCACCGTCTCTGGAGGGGCCGAGGCGCGCTGAAGCTTGATTGCAGCGCCGGCCAGCAAGAGATCGCAGAACGGGTCGTCCGGCGCGCGCTAACGCTGGACCAGAAAGAATGTTCCGCGCGTTTTTCGGACACTGAACAAAAAGGCCCATCCGGCCCCGAGCCAGCAACGGCCTTTTACCGGTCTACGTGTGATCTCCTTCAACCATATCCGGAAAGCCTCTTCCTTGACGGGAATTTCTGGCCTTGGCTGTGCGTTTAAAGTTGAGAAATGGCAGTTATGATCTTGGACAGAAAGAATGGCTTGGCGCGCCGAGTTGCCAGAGCCACGAAAGCCCGCCCCAGACAAAGCCGAGACGGGCCGAAGCTGCTTCGACAGCCTCAAGGCCCAGACAATGAGGGAGGATTGTAGGCCTGCAGCCAAACCTCGTACCGCAGTGAATGTTCCGCGGCTGTAAACTGTCGCTGGGAATATCATGATCTTTCGGGGATCGACATTCTCGGCCAGTTACGGCAACTCCTTGTCGGCCGGGTCGAGACGTTGATACGCGCCATCTAGGCAGCCAAGAGCTCGATCAGCCGCGTGATCTTCATGTCCGTTGAGAAGGCTGATCTGCAAATCCAGTCCGCTCGGCGCTCTCAAGCTCTCTATGGGCATGCGACGCGGCAATGGCAGCCTGTCCAAAAGCGACGGCTATCTGGTTCAACGCTTTGACAACGTCACCAATGGCGTACATGCCTTGGATGGAAGTCTGCTGATGCTCGTCGACTGTGACATAGCCCTCTTCACAACATCTTGCGCCTACCGCCTCGGCGAGTTGAGAACGTACCTTGCACCCCAGTGCCAGATAAATGGCATCGAAGCGGGATGACGTCCCATCTTTTAAAATCGCCTCGCAACCGTCTGCTGTCGGGCAGAGCGTATCGAGAGCGTCACCGATGACTATGCCTCTTGCCCTCGCCGCACGACGAGTGCTGGGCGAAAAGTCGGATGCGTCGCTCCCAAGCATCGTTATGAGCGGTGTAAACCGACTGAGGAAAATGGCCTCTTTAAAGGCTCTCTCGTCGTGCCCGACGACCGCAATCTTCTGGTCGATCGCCTCATACCCGTCGCATACAGGGCAGAGTCGAACGACACCTGCGGCAATTGCCTCGCGCAGACGCGGAATGACAGGTGTCGTATCGATGATCCCTGTCGCCACAAACACCTTGCGTGTCCGGATTGCGCCGATCGAGGTCTCAGCGACGAACCCCCGATAGGCAGCGGCGAGGGAATGGACCTGCCCTCCAACCAGAGTGGCTCCATACAAGGTGGCGTGACGTCGAAGGCGATCCAGAATTTCGGCTCCACTTATCCCTTCGGGAAAGCCAGGGCAGTTATGGCTCGTTGGGATCAAGGCGGCACGAGGATCGCCGGCATCGGTCACCAGCACGCGATGGCGGAAACGGGCGAGATATTGAGCGGCGGTCAATCCCGCCGGCCCGCCTCCGACGATCAGGACATCTTCGGTCTCGGCGGTCGGTCGGCTGACGTGGCTGTCGTGCATGGTGCGACGCATCACCGGCGAACGATTTGGTTCGTGCAATGTTCAAAGGGCGGTCTTCGGGACATCTGCTCGATGGCAACAGCGTAGAAACCAGGCTTCAACCCGATCGCAGGACGCCAGGCTCCTCTGTTTCCTTGAGCTCTTCCGTATCCTTGGGCGCGGAGACCAGATCCTGGAATCCGAGAGTAGCGACGAGATAGCCTGCCTCATCATAAACCTTCGTCACCCAACTGGTCGGGTCCACGCCCTCGACAATTCCGTCGAGCATGGCCTCCTTGGCGGTGCGCTTCGCCTCTCTGACAGCCTCATCTCGATCAGCCATATCGGCAAAGATTGCAGGCTGCGACATGCCCTCGATAAACTCGAAGCGAAATTTCGGCATTAGCCGCTCCAGTCATTGTGCCAGCGGATCAAACATTTCTGGCAGGTTTGACCTCAACGCGGCGGTGTCGAAAAGGATGCAGCGGGTGTGCGCGTGACCATCAAACCTCAGGCAGCGTTGCTGCCTCCCATCTCCCACTCGTGCTACTTTGCCAGCACGCTACGCTCGCAGCTCTGACGATGGCGAGGTGGCGGAGATGCAGAAGTCTCCGCGAGATCGTGCGGCATCGTACGCTGAAGACGCTCGCAAGTCGCCGTTGAACGCCGCGCCGTGGATCGTGGACTGACGGTAAGAAGGACTAGCCGACCGCCAAGACCGGCCTCTTTCGCAGCCGCGCCCGCATGATGACAAGCAGAACCGTTTCGTCTTTCATGCCACTCTGGAATAATTTTATAAGCTCGGCCGCAATCTGCTCGGCGTTGTAAGAGATCAGTTGAATCTCCGCTTCCTTGCAAAGCTTCTTGAGGACCGATTCCAGCAATCTCAACCCTTCAGGATAGATAGGTTGATCACCGGCGGTGTCGTAGGTCATGTACGCCCCTTTGACTAGGACTTAATTCAAGGCCGCAGATGCTGGGCGGCAAGCCCATGCATGACTCGTTTCAGGGAAGAGGTCATTAACCTATGCAAGTTCGAACAGGGCGCCGGATTCACCAACTGCAGGGGGATGTACAACAAAGGGAGCATGTGCACGGATCGAGCTGGGCAAGTCGTGAAAGCCCCTGCCGCCAGGCCTGTTAAGTCCCGACGGTGTTCCTGCATGGTGCTGTAGGCGAGCGAGAGAGCCTAAAAGAATTCACTCACCTTACGGCTTCTCTTTTTGAGAGCCGGGATGGGTTCGCGATGCATTTGCGGCTGCGCCGGCGGTGACTTCACCGGATGCTGTGCAAGCCTTGCTTGTCTCAGCCGCGCCGTCTTCTCAGCGCGTTCGGCTCGTTCAGCGTCCAGCATCTCTTGGCTGATACGTTTGGCGCGGTCGTATCTTTCCTAGTCGTGATTGCGAGTCACGGACACCTCCTAGCCAGCAACAAAAATCCTGCGAACCTTTTTGGTGACACGCGGCTTGCGTTGGCTGGGACCGGGCGTGATGGCTTGTGCGAGGCGAGCCTCCTTCAACCGCGCCGTCTTGGCGGCGCGCTCAGCACGTTCCTTGTCGATAATGATTGCTGCAGCTGATGTGGTATTCTCGTTGCGACCGTCATCATTGATCCGCGGCATCTCAGTGCCTCGCCCCGATTCTTGTCGCCCATAGTGCCATTTTGCACCTGCGTCCCGCCCTGAACTGGTCTATTGCCGCTTTGAGTGAGAATTCGGTTGCATGTTCCGGTTTCTCGCCCGGCTGGTGGTTGTCGTTGGCAGCTTGTGTGATGGCCATCTTTGTTCTCCTACGAGGCCGAACTTCGATATGACACAAGTGTTCCAAGGCAACTCGCAAGCTGCAGGGCTATTTTCGATGTAGGGGCACGCGCGGATGCTCAGGCGCGTGATCGGAGCATTGTGTTGGAGGGCCGTAGCTGGAACTATGAGAGCGCAGATAGCGTGGTCGCCTGAACATGAACGGCGGCCTTCCCCCCCTCTCGCAAAAAGCTGTCAGCGCGATATTGTTACCAGGAGCAAAGGAGCCTGGTGTCGACGAGAACTTTTCTCGCGACGAGATCGTTCAGACTTTGCTGCAGCACAGGGCCCCCGCAAGCGCATCAGCTCGGTATTGTAGGGAATTCGGGCGTTAGGGCCGTTGAACCGCTACGGGTGTGTCAGTAGCAAACTTACAGACAGCCGCAGGTCCAAACGAGCAGCACCGTTCCAAGCGCATACGGGACCAGAAGCAAACCTATCGTCACCCAGAAAGCTGGCTCTGCCAAGGCGGCCATGTCCTTGCGAAACTGCTCCATAGGGCTACCCCGGCAACTTCGACAAACGAATAGAGCTAATCTGGTAAGGCCTACGGCCCGCTTTTGGCATCTTCGACCTCCAGCGCATCCATGAGGGCTGCCACGTCGGTGGGTTCGCCATCGGCGTCACCATGCACGCCAGTCCGGGCGTTCTTTAGCGCTTGCTCGATCGCATCTTCAATGTTTCCGAGCTCGTCCTCACGCACCTCGCGACCATAACCGGCCGCTTCGGCATCCTGCTCGAATTGCTGGACCAGCACGGCGAAGCTCACTTCCTCTTTGCCAGCAAGAGTGCCGACATTCTCCTGCAGCCAGGTTTCAAAAAACTCTTTGGTCGCGTTCATCGGATCACTCCTTCGCCGGATTAAGCGCGGCGGCGATCCGAAGTTCCGCAATGCCGTCACTTTCCCAATCAGCAAGGGGATATGCTCATGGTGGGCTTGGCTGATAATCCCGAAAATTCGTCTGCGCGGTGCTGGCTCCGTACCGGGAGCAAGGCCGCCGGATGAGTTCACGCCCACCGAGCGCTCGTCGATCCGCATGCTCTTCGATCGGTCTGCATGGAACTATTGCCCGCTCGGTTGCGCAAGGCTGCCCCGGCGGTGGTTGTTCGCCTTCCCGCTATTCTATCCCGACATTCCGGATTGAATCACCTCATCGGCTGACAACCGGTCGGACATCGCTGCACTGTTGGTCTGGTCCATCCCGAACTGAGCGACCTGAATCATCATAGCCTTGGCCTTTGCAATGAGTTGGTCGTCGGGAAGAGTATGCCCGGCCTGCAGGGTGACTGTAATACACTCGCCTCCCTCTCCGCGGAATTCCACGATCGGAGCCTGGTCTCGGCTGACGACAATTCCCATCATCTGCATAAGAACCTCCTTCGACTGCAGCGGGCAGCCGAAACTCAACCCAGCTCGGCCGTCTAATCCTTGACATAAGCCCCAGGCTGACGACCGCCTCTGGGCGCCTTGGCGTCTTTCGAATGCTCGGCCATCGCAGGGCCTGCTCCGGAGACTTTCTCTGCGGCCGGTGACGGTGTCGCCGGCTTAGACGAGGTCCTGCCGCCCGATTTTTCGGGGCGTGGTGATATGCCAGTTGAAGAATTGTCTGAAGAAGTCATGGCTCGTTTCCTTAGCTGCGAAACTTCCTTACCAACCTCCGAAATGCCCTGACGTTCCATTGCGATCCCTTCGTGAGATAAGATCTCCGCAGGTGAACATGCCTCGTCCCTGGACGCGCATCAGGTAGGGGTTGATTTCGCAAGCGAACGGTAAAATGCGAAGCCGCTCCGGCGAGATACAGCTTAGCCCTACATGGCAGCGCGGGCATCGGAATACGAGCCGAGGCGAAACAGAGGTCCATCCGTCGCCGAACCCGCGACAGGCAGCAGGTTCGGTCATTTCTGCAGAAATGCGTTTGCCAGCTTGGACACAGCGGCAGTGCCCGTACCGCGCTATTCTCTCCTGGTGCCGAGAGCCTGATTGCAGCGCCGACTGGGAAAAGCCTGCGACACAGGCTGACTCCGCAGGTCAAACTATGAGGAACAATATCTCCCTTTGAAAGTTCTGGCCGACCCATGAAGGAGATATGAAATGTCAGAATCGCGCGAATGGCTTGTCCAATGGCTCAGGGATGCTCACGCCATGGAAGAGCAGGCCGAGACCATGTTGAATGGGCAGTTGAACCGAATTGAGAACTATCCTGAGCTCAGCGAACGGATTCGCCAGCACGTCCAGGAGACCAGGCAGCAGGCTGCTCGGCTGAAAACCTGTCTCGACCGCATCGGACAAGGATCTTCCACACTGAAGGATGCCGGCGGCAAGCTGACGGCAATGGCGCAGTCGCTCAGCGGTGTCTTCGCCGGTGACGAAGTGATGAAAGGATCGCTTGCAAGCTACACGTTCGAGCACATGGAAATCGCCTCCTACACAATCCTTATCGCCGCTGCCAAATCGCTGGGTGAAGCAGAGGTCGCCCAGGTCTGCGAAGAGAACCTGCGTGAGGAAGTCGCAATGGCGGACTGGTTGAAAAGCCATATTCCAACGACAACCGAGCAGTTCCTGGCGCGGGCCGACTCGGAGAGTGAAAACGCCAAGCGTTGATCAGCCGGTAGCGTATCGCTAAACAAGCTCGCCCCTTGCGCCGAAGCTCGGCGCAAGGCGCATCGAGGTTGAGCCGTTACCGCTGAAAGGCACTTCAAAGTAGGCAGTGCGTGAGTAAGTTTCCGATTAGCTCTCCGTGCCGCGATAGTATCCTTGACGCCAATTGAACTTGAAATTCCGGACGGAATTCTCTGCCATGTGCCGCTCCTTGAGAGCCCGCCGAACTGCCCATCATACGGATGTTGCTATCGCCCACTTTTTGGCGACAGTTCCCCATCCCCAACCATCTCCGCCAGCCGGCTGAGGAAGTCCACCAAAGCAGCTTGCGGCTCGTCGATTTCGCCGACCACGACCGAAATGCCCCAACGTCCAAGCACGGCCTCCTCCACAGGGTTTCGGCTGGTCATGAAGATGAACGAGGGCGGGCGATCTTTCTCATAGCCGGACCGATGCCACGTCTGCCAGAGACGGTGCAGCAACAACCGAATGTTTGGGTCGGAAAGGCTATAGCCAATGAAGAGGATCGTGCTGCCGAGCGCATCCGAGCGAAAACGCACGTCCAGCGGAGAATTGAAGGAGAGACGATCGAGGTAGTCCGTTTCGGTGAGGACGAGGGACGAATCCTCGTCGAAATCACCATGGAACTTGACGATGTGGGTAATGCCTTGGCGGGCCTGCGCCACATCGCGTGCATTGGCCACTTTCACGTAGTCCCGACCGTATATCTCATAAGCCAGTTCCAGATTCCGATCATAGTTAGTTGTGTAGATGACAGGGAAGTCGAGCCTCACGATGAGACGATGCAACTCGGATTTCTCGATCCGGTCCTTGGGGACGGACCAGTTTCTGTCCATCCAACTGCGAAGTGGCCCGATGCTGCCATGCTTGATGCGATAGTACTCGGCCAGGGTTTGAAAACGATCGCGTCTCGTGGAAAATTCGTCGTCGACGCCGAGCTCCTTTGCCATTCGCTCTATCAGCTTCTCCCAGGAGGGTAATCCAACGCTGATCGAAACCCCTGCCCCAACAAACAGAATTGCGCTGCGATGCCGAATTGCGTTGGCGAGCGAATCTACAGGGTCATCGTTCATCACGTCTTTCGAGGCCACCCGCGCAGGTCGACCTTCCTCCCTCACATCTGGTCGTTATTAGGCTCCTTGGTGATCCCCACCTGCCTGGCCAGCTCGGAAAACGGTGGCACACTCGCTTCGAACTGCTCGGTGTTAGCCAGCCGCAAAAGCCGCAAAGGGAAACACACTGCGTCGCGGTTAGCCGGCGACATATCCTCGAAGAGGCGCTCATCAACCGTGAAGGAGGCTTCCGCGTTTTTCAACGCCGTGTCGATATCATCGACCGAGAGAAGGCCTCTGCGGACCAAGGCGTTATTGACGGCCGCGACCGCCATAAGCAAACCTTCCAATTGCAGGTTGGCGACGTTCATGGGCCATTGTCCTTCATACCATTGGGAGCCCGTCGATAGATAATCCTGCTCCGGAGGCCTTGTGCCGTGCCGGTGATGGAGTTGCCGGCTTGCTAGAGCGTTTCGGCTGCGCGGCGACGCCGGGATTGGCATCTGGTGGCGCCA
Organism: Mesorhizobium sp. M7A.F.Ca.ET.027.03.2.1; assembly: GCF_003999175.1. Taxonomy (NCBI): domain Bacteria; kingdom Pseudomonadati; phylum Pseudomonadota; class Alphaproteobacteria; order Hyphomicrobiales; family Phyllobacteriaceae; genus Mesorhizobium; species Mesorhizobium sp. M7A.F.Ca.ET.027.03.2.1. The sequence goes on from NZ_RZOM01000039.1 coordinate 11,184, forward strand.
TGGCTTGAATCTCCGCTGGGCTGCTGGACAACTCTCCACATGCCTCGAGGTTCCGGATCGCCATGGCAACCTTGCAAAGGCATAGGCAAGGCTTCTCGCTGTCCTACCGTCGGGCGCACCAGGTGATCGCGGTTGGGTCTTCAGACTGCGATTCAAAAAGCGCGTTGCATGGTTCCTCCGCGAGCGCGAGCCGCCTTCGGCAGTAGATGCCTGCCGCGCCCGCTCGTAGCCAAAAGCAACCGCCGCAAAGCGTTCGGCAACTTTAGAGCTCCGACAGTGCCTCCCAGACGGGCCACATAGAAACGACCAAGCTGATGCCTGCTACAGGTCTCGGGATCTCGTTTATCGGCGACATCAGGCAGCGGCGCTCCGCAGGTCAGCAGATCCGATGGATGGGAACAACCCGGCACCGTGATGGTTCGGTGGCATCAAAAGGTGATAGAGAACGATGGGTGAAAAGCTTAAACAGCACACAGAAGCCACAGATCGTGAAAAGGCGATCGAAGCTCTCTACTTTGCGCGCAAGTGCGGCCTCACCAAGGAAGAGGCACTCAAGATGCTCAGGGAAGCCCAAATCAGGATCGATGATGGACCCAAAAGCCGCTCCGGCAACCGAACTTAAAAGCGTCCGTTGAGCGCTCATCTCAGCCAGCGGCGGCGCATGATCTTCTTCACCTCCGACACGCATTTCAACGATCCCCGCATTCTGCGGCTCGACCCCCGCCCCTTCAGTTCATTGGTGGCGCACGACCAGGCACTGACTGAACTTTGGAACGAGACTGTTGCTCCAAATGACGAGGTTTGGCACCTCGGCGACTTCGCCAAGGGATCGGCCGAGACAGTGTCTTCGCTGCTGTCCTGCCTCCACGGCACCAAACACCTGATCATCGGCAACAACGACGGCATGGTAACGCTCCGCGCTTCGGCTTGGGCTAGCGTGCAACACTACAAGGAGCTAACTGTCGAGGGCAGTTTCTTGGTTCTTTGCCACTACCCGTTCCGCACCTGGAACAAGATCGGCAAGAAATCGATAAACCTGCACGGCCATTCTCATGGCCGGCTGAAGCCAATGACGCGCCAGCACGACGTCGGCGTCGACGCCTGGGATTTTCGCCCAGTCACCTTTGCTGCCATACAGGCCAGGCGCCGCCGAGATTGAGGTTAGCGCAGCAGATGGCGAACGATCGATGTCTTCACGTGGTGATGCTAGCCGCAAACAGGATTCCAGAATCCTGCCCCTGGAGTATTGCAGCCATGCTGGAACGCACCGCGAGTAAACTGGGACCGAGGAGCGCCCCACCCATCTGCACAGCCGTGGGACAGGCGCCGACCCCCGTCGTCAACACGGCGCTCCACTGGCGCCCCAATCGTTCATCCACCTCGCTTGAAACGAGCTTCAATCGCCGTCCTTGGCGACCTCAGTGCCACACACTCTCTCTAAGCCACTTAAGAAACCTGTTCCCTCCGATTGCCCGGCGGACTCTAGCGGCAGCCCACTGCCCTCTGAACGTGGTTCCGACATGGCAACTGCAGACGATGTCATGCAACTCCCCGTCAGACAGTTCGAAGAAGCGCTTTGCTGCCCCATAGGTGTCATCCTTCAGGCCTAACGCACGCAGTAGCGGGTCCTCGAAGGCCACAGTAATTGGCGAGCCCTCACCGCGCGCTGCGTCGCGAGCTTCCCGCTTCAGATACTCAGTGCCGGTAAGCGCTGTCAGGCGTCGCTCGGGATGTTGTTCCAGCAACTCTGCCCAGCGCTCAATGCGCTGTTGCCGGGTCATGATCGGGTATGTCGACAGGGGTTCTACTTCTGCAATTGTCTGCAGTTGGCT
>NZ_RZOM01000003.1:0-23928 GCF_003999175.1 Mesorhizobium sp. M7A.F.Ca.ET.027.03.2.1
CTTCTGGACACGCTCAGGGAGGTGCCTCCAGAACAAACAAGCTCAGGTAGCCAAACACTTTACGCTTTCCGCGCGGTGATCGACGCAGCGGCAGGAGTTGAACCTGCAGCTTCCCGCCTGCCACCGCGTTTTTGCGGTGGTAGTAGAAAGCGGGGACTCTATCCTGTTGAGCTACGCTGCGTGATGTGCCCGGCGTGCCGAACATGGACTCTCTCTACCGCGGTTTCCCGCCGCCGTGTTGATCCGGTTTTTGGCGCTTGGCCAAAATGAGATCAACTGACCGCTGCTTCCTGCCGGTCTCAATTTCCAATTGGAGCAGCGTTGCGTCCCTTTCTCGGTCTTGGAGGAAAAAGCGCGCAAGCTCAACTTCGTCGATCGGATCACTCCAGACCCGGTGTGGGCCATGGCGCTGATTGGCGCCCCGGATGTCTTCCAAAACAGCGATGAGCCTCCGGCTGAGATGATACTTGGCGGTATCATCCCACGTACGGCTTTCCATCATCACCTTCCAGAAGCGAGCTTCGCCCGTCAGTTCCTCGATCTCCCTTGTGAACGTAGAGGAAATTATCTTCCTCATGCGGTTTCAAATAATCGTCGCTGTTTTCCTGCCGCGATTCTTCTGCATCGGAATCCAGTTTTTTGCGAAGAGCGCTTCGGGAAAACTTACTGATGGCGCCGGCTAAGCTGGCGTGTTGCCCGCCGCCTGCAAGCTCAAACAGCAACACACATAAGAACGAAAAATCCGAACCCGGTGTGGTGACGAAAGCTGGCAGCCCATACCTGATCGCCATGTCGTATGCGCATTCAACGATATGCGTCTTGGCCTTGTTGTCGCCGACATAGAATCCATTTTCCCCAACATCGTCGCGATAGAGCGCGATGTCGGCAGCGACCCTCAGCCAATCAAGTTGTTGGTTGACCACCTCGACACCCGATCTCCAGCTAGGTGCCCCCTGTTGCTCGTCCTTCAGGATCGCGACGTGCTGCTCAAGCTCGTGATTAATATGCCTTTCCGCTTTCTCCACGACCGCCCGCAGTTTTTGCGCCAAATCTCTGATTTGAGCGACATCCGTCCGAATTGCCTTCCTGACTTTTTTCTCATGGGCTGATTTTGCGACGATCGGAAAGTCATGGCAGCAATCGTCGATCCGCAGCATTATGGAGTTGAGGTTGCGCCCTTCGCGGACACCAAGGATTTTGAGGATGCTTGGCAGTAGACACCGCATCCTTTCCAGATATTTCTTCCTGCTGGAGATGATCGCCACCGCTTCTATCTGTGACAGCTTTCCAGAAATGAAGTCGGAGAGATAACCCCGCCCAGGGAGGTAATCGCCCGCACCGCCTAGGATCTCGTTTGCCGCACGTCGCCGGGGTTCGCCGCCAGTACGGTCCACGCCATTCAACAGCCGCAGCATTACATCCGCGGGGATGGTTTCCCCGTGTCGATGAACGGCAGAAGCTCGAGAAGCTCGGTGTCCATTACACTAGATCCAGCCCAGGTGAGATGACCTCCATCTTCTACTACCCAGATTCCAGATTCTACGAAATGCAAATATTAGGTGACTGCTTCTCGGCATCCACGGCGGCCCAGTTTTTTCAGCACCTCCGACCATCTTCGCGAACGAACAGTCACAGAAGGCCATTATGGAGGTAGCAAGAGTTATAGCCGATTTTCTTGGGCGGTCGATCGCGAAGGGCACTTCCGTGCCTTCCAGCGTCACCGCCGATGACGACCGCTTTCAGGTTTGGGCCACGCCGATCGCTACGGCTAAGATGAGGCGCAAAGCGTCCACTCGCTGCGCGCAAGACATAGATCTCTTCGGATCAACAGCTGTCATCCGGGCGTTTGCCACCTGTCAGAAGCCCATGCCCGGCACAAAGCGCCGGACTTGAGATCTTGATATATTGGCCCGCTGAGGCAGATGAACCGCAGTTGGCAAACCTTCGCCTCGCCCGCCACAGCTTTAGAAGATTGAATTCGTGATCGCCTTGACCGGTCCAAGCAGCACCGATCCGTCCGGCACGCCGGCGTCGATCGGAATCGCCTGTCGGTTGGCCGTCGCCACCATGGGTTGGCTGGCGTCGCTGGTCACGACAACCGGAGTCTTCGAGGGCACGCGATCATAGAGGTCGATAATGTCCTGGTTCATCAGACGCACGCAGCCTGACGAGACCGACTTGCCGATCGACCGCCACTCAGGCGAGCCGTGCAGACGATAGAGCGTGTCGACATTGCCCTGGAACAGATAGAGCGCGCGTGCGCCGAGCGGGTTCTTCAGGCCGCCGGGCATGCCGCCATTGTCGGCGCTATATGGCTTCAATTCCGGCTGACGGGCGATCATTTCATCCGGCGGCGTCCACTTCGGCCATTTCTGCTTCCACTGAACGACGGCGTCGCCAGACCATTCGAAGCCGGCGCGGCCAAGGCCGACACCGTAGCGTATCGCCTGACCGCCTGGACGAACCAGATAAAGGAAGTGGCCGGTGGTATCGACGACTATGGTTCCCGGCTTCTGTCCCGTCGGGTCGGGAACGATCTGACGCAGGAACTGCGGATCGATCTTGTCGACGGGGATGGCCGGCAAGTCGAAGCCGCCGTCGCTGACAGCGGCGTACATCGTCACATAATCGGCCAGAGGCGGCTCGACATAGGTTGGTGGCGGCGGCTCGACCGGACCCGGCCCGGTGGTAGCGCATGCGGAAACCGCGATCGAAGCGGCGCCCAGGGCTGCGGCGTTGAGAAAGCCGCGACGGCTCAGGCGAAAAGATTCGATTTCGGTAATGGACATGGTTGCCTTCTTTAAGTCTCAAATCGCAACAAAACGTGAATTCGCCGACAGTTGCGCGGGTGCCTGACAACACCTGGGACGATAGGCGGTTCCGATTCTGGCCCGAACGTGGGCAAACAAAGGCGAAGCTGTGACCAGGCTGCTACTGTGGCGCCAGAGACACAGGTTTCCTAGCTGCCGGGCACAAGGGCTTCGAGCGACGGCAGGATAAGGGCCGGTGGGAAATCCCGGTATTCTTCGGGCTGGTTGGAGCGGTTGATCCACACCGTGCGAAAACCGAATTTGGTGGCGCCTGCAATGTCCCAGCGATTGGACGACTGAAAGGAAACCGCGCCGGGGTAGAGGCGCCAGCCGATGGCGACCATATCGTAGACCGCCGGGTCGGTCTTGAAGCGCCGCACCCTATCGACGGAATAGATGTCATCCAGAACCTGGTCGAGCGCGGCGGATTTGACCGCCGCCTGCAGCATTTCGGGCGAGCCGTTGGACAGGATCGCCAGCCTCGCTCCCGAAGCCTTGAGCGCCTTGAGCACGGCCGGCACTTCCGGATAGCAATCCAGCCGCCAGTAGGCATCCAGCAATATCGCCTTGAGACCGGGGTCGGCCGAGGGAACCTTGCGCAAGGCGAAATCGAGCGCCTGTTCGGTCAGTTGCCAGAAATCGGCATAGGCGCCCATCAGCGTGCGCACCCAGGAATATTCGAGCTGCTTGGCGCGCCAGATCTCGGACAACAATTGGCCGTCCGGCCCGATCCGGTCGGCATGACGACGCACGGCGGCATGCACGTCGAACAGCGTGCCATAGGCGTCGAAGACATAGGCGGCGTATTGCATGACAACAGTTTTGAGGGCAGGTGCGACAAGGTGCAAGCTTTGATTGCATTGCGCCCCGGCACTGGCCTCAACAAAACTCCATGATGCCGGTTGACGGCGCCCGCCAAAGCATCTTCCAATGGCCGTCACACGAGACTGATCGAGGCGGGACCACACGATGACACTGGCGGCGGCGGCGCAATCCGCGACATGGACTTTCGTCGATGGTGATTGGCACGAGGGCAACGTCGCCATTCTGGGGCCGCGCAGCCACGCCATGTGGCTCGGCACCAGCGTGTTCGACGGTGGCCGCTGGTTCGAAGGCGTGGCGCCGGATCTCGACCTCCATGCCGCCAGGGTGAATTCTTCGGCGATCGCACTCGGCCTGAAGCCGAACATGAGCGCCGACAAGATCGTCGGGCTGACATGGGACGGGTTGAAGAAGTTCGACGGCAAGACGGCGGTCTATATCAGGCCGATGTACTGGGCCGAGCATGGCGGCTATATGGGCGTCCCGGCCGATCCGGCGTCTACCCGCTTTTGCCTTTGCCTCTATGAATCGCCGATGATTCCGGCGACTGGCTTTTCGGTGACCGTGTCGCCGTTCCGGCGTCCGACCATCGAAACCATGCCGACCAACGCCAAGGCCGGCTGCCTTTACCCCAACAACGGTCGGGCCATCCTCGAAGCCAAGATGCGCGGCTTCGACAACGCAATGGTGCTCGACATGCTGGGCAACGTTGCCGAGACCGGGACCTCGAACATCTTCCTGGTCAAGGACGGTCATGTCTTTACACCGGCGCCGAACGGCACCTTCCTGTCCGGCATCACCCGCTCGCGCACGATAACGCTGCTTGGCGAGTATGGGTTCAAGACCACGGAAAAGACGCTGTCGGTGCGCGATTTCCTCGAAGCGGACGAGATTTTTTCGACCGGGAACCATTCCAAGGTCGTGCCGGTCACGCGTATCGAGGATCGCAATCTGCAACCCGGGCCGGTGGCCAAAAAGGCGCGCGAACTCTATTGGGATTGGGCGCATTCGACTTCCGCTGCTTGAGCGGATAAAAAGGCGACCGACGCTTCATCCGGAGTTGTCCCAATCCATTCCAGACCTATCTTACTCCGGTATCGACACCGGATTTTTCCACGAGGGAGTACTATCCATGGCCTTTGAATTGCCCGCTCTGCCTTACGACTATGAGGCCTTGCAGCCTTACATGTCGAAAGAGACGCTGGAATATCACCACGACAAGCACCACAAGGCGTATGTCGATAACGGAAACAAGCTCGCCGCCGAGGCAGGCTTGGGTGATCTGTCGGTCGAAGAGGTGGTCAAGCAGTCGTTCGGCAAGAATGCCGGCCTCTTCAACAATGCCGCCCAGCACTACAACCATATCCATTTCTGGAAGTGGATGAAGAAAGGCGGCGGCGGCAACAAGCTGCCGGGCGCCCTGCAGAAGGCAGTTGATAGCGATCTCGGTGGCTATGACAAGTTCAAGGCCGACTTCATTGCCGCCGGCACGACCCAGTTCGGTTCCGGCTGGGCCTGGGTTTCCGTCAAGGATGGCAAGCTGGCGATCTCGAAGACGCCGAACGGCGAGAACCCGCTCGTCCATGGCGCGTCGCCGATCCTCGGCGTCGATGTCTGGGAGCATTCCTATTACATCGACTATCGCAACGCCCGGCCGAAATATCTCGAGGCGTTCGTCGACAGCCTGATCAACTGGGACCATGTCCTTGAATTGTACGAAAAGGCGAAGTGATCGATTTCCAGGAAGCCCCGGTATCACCCGGGGCTTTTCTTTTTCAGTGTCCCATAAAAAGCAAAGATCTGGCAAAAGTCGTCCGGGGAGGGAATTTTCCTCCTGCGGCATCCGTTAACGTCCTGTCCCGAAATGCCTTCATCATGGAGCCAATTGAATGAGAAAGCTTGTTATCGCCATCTCTATGCTCGCACTCGCGGCCTCGGCGGCTTTTGCCGACCCGGTCCTCGACCGGCAGGCACTGATGAAGGAACGTGGAAAGATCGTCGGCGGCCTGTCGAAAGTTGTCAAGGGCGAGGAGCCCTTTGATGCCGCGGCTGTGCTGACGCAACTTCAGGCGTTGCAGGCGAATGCGGAAAAATTTGATGCCGATGCGCTGTTTCCGGCCGGCAGCGACACCGGCGACACCACGGCCTCGCCGAAGATCTGGCAAGACATGGCTGGCTTCAACGCAGCCGAGGACAAATATCTCGCAGACGTGAAGGCCGCGGTCGCTGCGGCTCCCGCCGATGCCGACGCGCTGAAGGCGCAAGTCGGCGCTATCGGCTCGGATTGCGGCACCTGCCATCAAGGCTACAGAATCAAGAAGGGCTGATCACCAGCCATGGCATGGCTGAAGAAACTTGTCGGCGCCGTCGTCATTCTGGGCGGCGTCGGCGCGGTTGCCGGGTGGGTCCTGTCGGCGCCGGTGAGGCTCGACAGGGAAACCCTGGCCAAGCTCGGTCCTGGTGACGCAGCCAGGGGCAAGCGCATCTTTTATGCCGGCGGTTGCACATCCTGCCATGCAAAGCCGGGCTCACAGGGCGACGCCCGGCTTCAACTCGTGGGGGGCCTTGAACTCAAGACGCCGTTCGGAACCTTCGTGCCGCCCAACATTTCGCAAGATCCCAGGGACGGTATCGGCGCATGGTCTGTCGAGGACCTCGCCAATGCCATGCTGAAGGGCGTGTCGCCGTCTGGTGAGCATTTCTATCCGGCGTTTCCCTACGCATCCTACGCGCGCATGAATCCGGCTGACATTGGCGATCTCTATGCCTTCTTGAAGACGTTGCCGGCCGTCGCCGGCAAGGCAGCGGGCAATTCGCTCGATTTCCCCTTCAATATCCGCCGCGGCATCGGCCTGTGGAAATTGCTCTATCTCAGCGATCAGCCGGTTGTTGCCTTCCCCGAAGGCACGCCTGATCCGGTGATGGCAGGCCGCTACCTGGTCGAGGGTCCGGGCCATTGCGGCGAATGCCACACGCCGCGCGATCCTGCGGGCGGCACGAAGAAGAACGAGTGGATGGCGGGCGCCGTGGCCGCCGAAGGCAATGGCATCGTGCCGAACATCACATCGGGCGAGGGCGGTCTCGCCGACTGGTCGGAGGCCGATATCGCCAACTATCTCGAAACCGGCTTCACGCCCGATTTCGATTCGGTCGGCGGCGCCATGGTCGATGTCCAACGGAACATGGCCGAACTGACGCCGCAGGACCGTGCGGCCATCGCCGCCTATCTGAAGGCGATACCGGCGCATCCAAACGGCTATCCGGCCCGCAAGAAGACGGCAAACTAGACCGAGTCTTCAGACAGGTGGCGGTCGCCGAGAAAATCGAAACCCGTCTCGAAGAAATGGTTGTAGTTGCAGGTCAGCTCTTCGCCAGGCGCGATGTCGCGCAGCGCAAAGCTCTCCTCCGGTGAGGAGACGTCGCAGTTCGGCTCGTCGGCATGGTTCATGTAGCGCGCGTCGTCGGCTTCGAAGACGATGTAGTTCGGATCGCGGCGGTCGGGATAGGAGTAGCGATCGAGATAGCTCTTCACCGGACCGGCCGCACGTTCATAAGTCTCGACCTCGATGAGCCGATCGAACCTTGGGTCCAGCTTCCAGATCAGAGTGCCGCGAGGAATGTGGTTCTTGGCAAAGACGCCGATTCCCTGGATAGGCGATTTGTCGAGATAGACGTCGACGAGCAGCATAATGGACCTTTACGCGATTGGAGGCTGTCGGGCCGGGAAAAACCGCGCACTGGGTAGCGCGCGGTCATCGCAATTGCGAGTGAAAATGAGCAACGGGAACTTAAAAAACCCTGATCACGCAGCCTCTTCGGAAGGCGCGTCGATCATCGTCTGGAGTCAGCGTTGCTGCAGCGCCAGACGGACGCCCAAAGCGCAGTAGATGCCGCCGACAACTTTGCCCTGCCAACGTAACACCGACGGATTTCGGCGCAGGAACGTGCCGAGCCGGCCAGCGCTCACGGCAAAGACGACCGTGCTGAAAAGGCCCAGTACGACGAAGATGGCCCCCAACACGGTCATCTGAAGCATCACCGTCCCGTTTTCAGGCCGCACGAACTGAGGCAGGAAGGCAAGGAAGAACAGAGCGGTCTTGGGGTTGAGCACTTCGGTCAGGACAGCCTGTCGAAACGCCTTCCCGGCAGAGATCGCAAGCGCGCCGGCAGCCGGGCCGCCTGGTGTTTTCTCCATGATCGCGCGAATGCCGAGATAAACCAGGTAGGCCGCGCCGATGTACTTTATGACGCTGAACAGCGTCGCCGATGCGGCGATGATCGCCGATATGCCGATCATGGCCATGACGGTGTGAAAGATGTCGCCGACAGCGATCCCGGCGCCGGTCGCGATGCCAACCTTGGTTCCGGAACTCGTTGCCCGCGCTATGGTAAAGAGCGTGGCCGGGCCGGGGATGAAGACGAAGCCGAGCACAACCGCGACATAAGCAATCAGTGTAGCGAGATCGATCATCGGTCGATTTCTCCCGTAGGCTGCGCCTTACCCATCACCTTCAGCGCGAAGGAATAGGTGTAGGCGATCTCCTCCAGCCGCGAAAACCGGCCGGAGGCACCGGCATGGCCGGAATCCATGTTGATCTTGAACAGAACCGGATTGTCCCCGCTCTTGCGGTCGCGCAGCCGGGCCACCCATTTGGCCGGTTCCCAATAGGTGACGCGCGGATCGGTGAGACCGGCCAGCGCCAGGATCGGCGGATAGTCGTGATCAGCGACATTGTCATAGGGCGAGTAGGCGGCAATGGTCCGGTAGTCGTCGGCGGACGCGATCGGGTTGCCCCATTCGGGCCATTCCGGCGGCGTCAGCGGCAGGGTCGCATCGAGCATGGTGGTGAGGACATCGATGAAGGGAACCTCGGCGACGATGCCGCCAAAACAATCCGGCGCCATGTTGGCGACGGCACCCATCAGCATGCCGCCGGCCGAACCGCCCTGGGCGACGATACGGTCATGCGCCGTGTAACGCTCCGTCACCAGATGGCGCGCGACGGCGATGAAATCGGTGAACGTGTTCATCTTGTGCTCCCGCTTGCCGTCATCGTACCAGCCATAGCCCTTGTCCTTGCCGCCGCGAACGTGGGCGATGGCGAAGACGAAGCCACGGTCGACCAGCGAGAACCAGTTGGTGTTGAAGGCGGCGGGCACGGTGATGCCATAGGAGCCGTAGCCGTAAAGCAGGCAAGGTGCGGATCCGTCCAGCGGCGTGTCGCGATGGTGCAAAAGCGAGATCGGCACCAGTTCGCCATCGCTGGCCGGCGCCATCAGCCGCCGCGTGACATAGTGGTCCGCATCATGGCCGGACGGCACTTCCTGGGTCTTCAGCAATACCCGCTCGCGGGTGCGCATATTGTAGTCGAACACCTGGGCCGGCGTCGTCATCGACGAGTAGGAAAAGCGCATGATCTCGGTGTCGTACTCATAGGAACCCGACAGGCCGAGCGAGAAGGCCTCCTCGTCGAGGGACAGAAGATGCTCCTCGCCGCTGGTGCGGTCGCGCACCACAATGCGCGGCAGGCCTTCCTTGCGTTCGAGCCGAACCATGTGGTCCCTGAAGCCGATCACCGACAGGATCAGCCGGCCGGGCTCGTGCGGCACCAGTTCCTGCCAGTTGGCGCGCACGGGATCGCCCGCTGGTGCCGTCATGATCTTGAAGTCCTTGGCGCCGTCGGCATTGGTCAGGATGAAGAAGATATCGCCGCCTTCTTCCAACTCGTACTGAAGGCCAATCTCGCGCTGCGACACCAGTTTCGGTTCGGCAAACGGATCGTCGGCGCGCATCAGGCGGTATTCCGAGGTCTCGTGATCGTTGATGCCGATCATGATCCACTCGTTGTTGCGGGTGCCGTCGACATTCATGAAGAAGCCGGGATCGGTTTCCTCATAGATCAGCCGGTCGCTTTGCGGGCTGTCGCCAAGCGCATGGAACAGCACCTTCGACGGGCGGTGGTTGGGATCGAGACGTGTATAGAAGAAGCCGTCATTGCCGGCGTTCCAGACACCTGAACCGCCGGTGTCGGGGATCTGGTCCGCAAGTTCCCTGCCGTCGGCAAGGTCACGCACGCGAAGCGTGTAGAATTCGGAGCCCTTGTCGTCGAATGCCCACAGCAGCCTTGCGTGGTCGGCCGAATGGTCGACGCCGCCAAGACGGAAATAGGCCTTGCCCGCGGCCTCCGCGTCACCATCGAGCAGGATATGCTCGGCACCGCCGTCTCGCGGCATGCGGAAATAGCGCGGCTGCTCGCCACCAAGTTTGAAGGACGAGCCATAGGCATAGGGCCCATCCTTCATCGGCACGGAAGAATCGTCTTCCTTGATACGGCCCTTCATCTCCTTGAAAAGCTGCTTTTGCAGTTCGACCGTGTCGGCCATCAGCTTTGACTGGTAGGCATTCTCCGCCTCGAGTTCTGCGCGGATCCCGGTATCGAGCAATGACGGGTCGCGAAACATTTCCTGCCAGTTGTCGGCCCGCAGCCAGGCATAGTCGTCGGTTCGCGTGATGCCATGATGCGTGTCGGAAACCGGCCGCTTCTCGGGCGTTGGCGGGCTGACGATCGGAAATATGGATGTCTTGGTCATTGCGTCTCGCTTTGCCAGTATCTTCAATGGGCCAGTATCTTGAATGGACCATCTCGAATGGAGAATATCTTGAACGGCGAATGAACACGCCGATCAGGGCAGGTTCAAGAGCCGGAGCGTATGGATTGTGTCGGCTCCAGGAGATGAGCCGGGAGGAGAGATGATGACTATTTGGTCTCGGACTGCTGCGGCTTTCGCCGTTGCTTCACTAACTCTGGCCTTTGCCGGCCAGTCTCATGCGACCGTATTCGCGGCTTGGCAAGTGGCCAATGTGCCGTTCGGCGACACGCTCAATGTGCGCAAATACCCTTCGGGCGCATCCCAGAAGCAGGCCGCATATCCGAACGGGACCGTTCTGCAGATGACCGGGCGATGCACCGGCGGAATAAACCTGCTCGACATCGCCAACCAGCCGGCATGGAAGCAGGAACAAAAGATTCGTTTTCGCTGGTGCGAAGTCTGGCATGATCCGGCCCAGAACGGCAAATTCGTCACCGGCTGGGCGTATGGCAAATACATCACGCCGCATTGATTGATCCGGCAGCAATCAGCCGATCCGCCGGATGACAGGCATGTCGCCTGATTGCTTGCGTATGACCACGGCAACCTGTGGTTTTGCGGACAAATATGAACAACCAATATTGCCCGACGATAGCTAAGCAAAATCAAACATTAAAACCCATTTCGTGAGATGCCGCGAATGTAACGGCGAGCTGACGTTGCGTCAGCCGTTGCCGGCGAGCGCGCGAAATATCGATAAATTACACAATGCACGAAAGATTGAAGCTGATCGCGGAATAATTGATCAATATCGTTCAATATAGCGTAAGGGCCGAATTGACTTACTTGGTCTGGGCGCTCATTGATGTGCCCGCGACACGAATCGTAGAAACTCTACCTGCACAAAATTCGTGCGATGCCCTGCTTGTAAAAAAGGGCGCAGATCGATGTAACTCTTGTTGGGGCCCGAAGACCATGGATATTGTCGAAACACCTTCCAGAAACAGCGATGCGCTGATCGAATTGACCGCCGATGTGGTGGCCGCCTATGTCAGTAACAATCCCGTGCCGGTCGGCGAATTGCCGAACCTGATATCCGATGTCCATGCTGCGCTCGGGCGTGTGGGCGGAACCGCCGAACAGCCGCCTGCCGACAAGCAGAAGCCGGCGGTCAACCCGAAGCGGTCGGTTCATGACGACTACATCGTCTGCCTTGAAGACGGCAAGAAGTTCAAGTCGCTGAAGCGCCATTTGATGACCCACTATGACCTGACACCGGACCAGTATCGCGAAAAGTGGAACCTTGACCCGACCTATCCGATGGTTGCACCCAACTATGCGGCTGCCCGGTCACAGCTTGCCAAGAAGATGGGCCTCGGCCGCAAGCGCAAAGCGCGGTAATCGCTGCCAGAGCAATTCAAGAAAAAGTGAAACGGTTTTCCCGGGAAAGCGCATAGAGCTCTCCCTTGGGAATTGCGTCAAAATAAGCCAGATCGGATCGACATCAACGGCGCCTTCGGGCGCCGTTTGATTTTTGCGCCGCGAGGCGCGGATCCGGTATGAAGGTGTCAGGCGGTCTGCTTGAGCGCTGCCTCGGCGTCGCGCTTGATGCGCTTGACCATCGAGCGAAGGCCGTTGGCGCGCTGCGGCGACAGATGTTCGTCGAGGCCGAGTTCTTTCGCTGTCGCTTCCGCATCGGTCTGCTGGATTTCGCTGGCGGTCCTGCCGGAAAACAGCGCAAGTATGATCGCAACCAGTCCACGCACGATGTGAGCGTCCGAATCGCCCGTGAAGGTGATGACTGGGTCGGCTCCAGCCCCGCGTTCGGTGGTCAACCAGACCTGACTGACGCATCCCGGCACCTTGTTGGCGGCGCTGCGCTGCTCGTCGGGAAATGGCGGCAGCGCCTCGCCGAGTTCGATGACATAGCGATAGCGGTCTTCCCATTCCTCGAGGAACGAAAAATCGTCGCGGATCGTCTGGATCGTGGTGGTCATAATGCCGGATATAGTCACGCGGCGGCGCCGCGTCACGGAAAAAACAAGGACACCGCGGGCGTCGAGAGGGCAGACAGCCCGCGGTGCGCCGTCGAAACGGCTTAATTCTGAGGCGGCAGGTTGACGGTCTCGGGCAAGACGATTTCTTCGGGCAGGCTGCCGGTCATCGTCGACGTGTCGGGGCCGGCGGCGGACTTGTCGTCCATCATCGCTGCCGCGATCTTGGCGGTCTCCTTGGCGCGGGCGGTGATGGTGTGCATTGCCGACTTGCCAGTCTCGCAGACATCGGGCTTGCGTTCGCAAATGCCGGCGATATCGCCAACCGCTTCGCGTGCCGCAAACAAGGCCTGGATCGGCCCGACGCTTTCGCGGCCCGATTCATCGGGGCCGACAGCCAGCGGCAGCGCCAGCAGCACCAGCGAAAACCAGAAAGCCATTCTTATGAGGAAGACCATGCCCTTGCCCTCTCGTCGTGACCGGATCATGCATCCATATGGCATGACCTCTTTTGTAGGCAGGATCTTGGCACACAGGCGCAAAGGACGGCTTGCGGGCAAAGAGAGAATTTTCCTCAAATTTTAGGCAAATTCGAAACGAAGCGTTCTGCGATCGATTTGTCTCAATTGCCAGTGATTTTCCTTAACAACAAATAACCATACATCCCCATGATTTTCCTGTATTTTTCTTGGAATGTGGAAGTCCGGGTGCCGTGTGCGCCTGTCCGATAGGTGCCGTCGCCGGATAACTCTCCGTTTACTATGGCTGCATTTGCCCGTGCTTTCGGCGGCCGGCATCCCGATATTTGCCGCAGGCCAGGGCCTTGGTCGGCCCTGCCTTATCCATTCCTTAAACGCTGGATGCGAGTTTCAAAGCCAACCAGAACCATCTGCAAAGCAGAGCTGTCCACGACAAGTGCGAGTGCGTTGAGTTGAGTTTAATCAAGGCCAGATACGTTGAATTGCCTGGCGCGATTTCCGCCGGTTGCGAACGTATGGTCCATCCGTCCATCCTTGGGCGGAGCGACCGCGAGCGCCAGCGCCGTTTCATCGGCGTCATGCTCGCCGCTCCTTTCTTTGCCGCCGGCGCCGCGGTCACCCTGGTCACTTCAGGCATGGGCGTTGCCGTCACCATGGCCGCCATCTTCGCCGCCTTTGGCCTGTGCTGGTTCGTCGCCTTGCTGGTGGCGGCGACCGGCAAGATGGCGATAGCGAGTGGGCTCGCCCTGATGCTGGCCGGCATTTCTCTCGGCAGTCTCATTGCCGCCGCGGGCGGGCTGAGTTCGCCTGTCGCCATGCTTGTCCTGGCGCTGCCTTTCGAAGCCTGGTGGATCGGCGGCTCGCGACGTGCAGCACTGTGGGGAGCCGTGTCGGCCGCTGTCGCCATCCTGGCTCAGCCTTTGGCTGGAACCGTATTTCCGTTCGCAGGAGCGCAGATTGCGGCGTGGCACTGGCTGGTGCCGTTGGCGTGGGCGCTTACGCTGATGCCGCGTGCATCGGCGTTTCAGAACACCGCCGACGCGGCTGTGGTCGACACTGCCGACCGGCTCGAAGACATCATCGATGCGGTGGTCTTGCGGGTCGCCCGCCATGGCGAGGTCCTGGACGCGTCGCCGAAAGCGCGCACGCTTTTGAAACTGCCGCCCGAACTGCTGTCTGGAAACGGCCTCTTCGATCGCGTCCATCTGTCGGATCGCGTTTCCTATCTCAGCGCAATGGCCGACATGCGCGACGGTGCGCTGTCGCGCCGGCTCGAATTGCGCATCCGCCTGCCTCAGAACGGCAATAGCCTGACGGCCGACAATTACCGCCCGTTCTCGCTTGATCTGGTGCGCGGTGAAGAACAGGGTGACGTCTTTACGCTCGTCCTGCGCGAGAATGACGAGATCGCCCGGTTGCGCGAGGATCTCGCGGCGGCCAATGAGGCGGCCGCATCCGCCGAAGTGGCGAAGGGGCGCTTCCTGGCGGTGGTCAGCCACGAACTGCGCACGCCGTTGAATGCCATCATCGGCTTCTCGGATATGCTGCTGCATGAGATGTTCGGCGGCTTCAAGGATCCGCGCCAGAAGGAATATGTCGGGCTGGTGAGGGATTCGGGCCAGCATCTGCTCGCCGTCGTAACCTCGATACTCGACGTGTCCAGGATTGAATCGGGCGTTTATGCGACCGAGCCGGAGCCGTTCCGGTTCGCGGAAGCGGTCGACATGTGCCAGTCGATGATGCAGCTGCAGGCGCAGGCCAAGAACATCGATCTGCGGGCGCAGATCGCGCCGGACGCCGGCGACATCAATGCCGACCAGCGCGCCGTGCAGCAGATGCTGATCAACCTGGTCTCCAATGCGATCAAGTTCACCCCCGACGGCGGCGACGTCGTCGTCGGTGCCAAGCGGATCGGTTCGCGCCTCCATTTCTGGGTCAGGGATACCGGCATCGGCATCGCCGAGGAGGATTTCGCCAATCTCGGCAAGCCCTTCATGCAGATCCAGAACGACTATACCCGCCGTTTCGAGGGGACTGGTCTTGGCCTTTCACTGGTCAAGGGCCTTGTGGCGCTGCACGAAGGCACGATGTCCATCGAAAGCATGCCGGGCGAGGGCACCACGGTGACCATCAGCCTGCCGGTGAACGGACCGAAGGGACATCAGGCGGAGAAGGCCGGCGTGCTGACCATGCCTGTAGCGATGGCGAAAGGGGACAGAAATGGCTCGCTCCGCAAAACAGGCTAAGGCGGTCAAGCGCCGCAGCAACGCCTTTCAGGACGGCGCTGTCGCCGTCGGCGGAATGATCTCGCGCAACCCTGTCCTGGTGGGCGGCTCGACGGCATTCCTGGTGACGCTGTTCTACGTCTCCGCAAATGCCTTGTGGTACCAGCCTTTCCCGCATGCCGGCGCATTCTTCGCGACCCGCAGCATTGCGGGCTTTCCGCACGCGGCGCCCGACGAGCCGGAAACGACGTTCAACATCGTGCGGCCATCCGGCGCGCCGGCACCGATCAAGGGCGATCCGGTTGTCGAGCAGGTGCAAGGCATATTGAAGGATCTTGATTTCTATTCGGGAACGGTCGACGGCATTTCCGGACCCAACACCCGCAAGGCCATCCAGGACTATCAGCAGAAGGTCGGGCTCAACGCGTCCGGCGAGATCGACGCGCTTCTGCTCGATCAACTGGGCGCGACGCCGAAAACCGCTTCCGTCGTACCCAGGCCGCAGCCGCGCCCGGATATGCCGGCCGCCGTTCCGGTGTCTTTGCAGACAGGTTCAGGACAGACAAATTCCGGGCAGGCGGATGCCGAGACGCAAGCGCCCGATGCCCGCATCGTCAAGATCCAGGCCGGGCTCAAGGCGTTCGGCAATGACGACATGCAGCTGGATGGTGTCGTCGGCGCGCGCACCAAGGCGGCGATCAAGGAATTCCAGTCGCTGTTCGGGCTGCCGCAGACCGGCGAGCCCGATGAGATCGTCTACGTCAAGATGCGCGAGATCGGCCTGACCAACTGACGGCTGAAACGACGGCTCGGCCAGCGGCGGAAATATCGACAAAGCAATTCCAGGAAAGTGTGAAACGGTTTTCCGTCCGGAATCGCGTCAAACAAGGGTTAAAGTAGTTTGCCGTTTCCTTGAAACGGCAAACTACTTTAGAGAACCCGCTTGCCTTGTTTGCCTGCATGTCGTGTCCCAAACCGAGGCGACATGCATTCGCGGAGCTCTCTCATGCGCGTCACATCGGATCTGTGGGTCTCGGCCCTGTTGCGCCGGGTTTTCGGCGCCGGGGGATTTGCCGCCGTGGTCAAGCGCGGCGCGACCGAGGCCGGCGCTGTGTTCGTGCTGGCGCGGGGCAGGCTGGGTGAGGTTGCCCTGTTCGGGCCGGCGCCGCAGACAAGCTATGATTCGGCCAAGCCCGACGACCGGTTTTTCACTCAGCTCGGAACCGGCGAGGATGCCACAGTGCTCGACGCCAGGCTGGAAAGGGAGAAAAAATTCGATCCCGATATCTGGGTGGTCGAGATCGAGGCCGGCACCGTGCCCGTCGAGGAGCTTATTTCCGTGAAGACGCCCTGAGGCCGGACGAAGCCGCCGCATCGTCGCTGTTCGAGGCGGTGCGTGTATCGCCGTTGGCAGGTGCTGCGCCGCGAACCACCCTTGAAAGGGCTTCCGCCCGCCACGACCGCATCTTGTCCTGGGCCGCTTCACGATGCAGCAGCCGGTAACGGTCGAGGAACGTGCGGATAGCCTGCGGATGCGGGAACTGGTTGGGATAGACGGCAACCGTGATCAGGAAGGCCCTGTCTTCGCTGAGGTCGAGCGAGCGCAAGGCGGCAAGCAGCGAGGCATAATTCTGGTTGGCGGTGAGCGATCGCGCGATCTCGAAATCGATATCGAGTGCATCGGCGAGCGCGGTCTGGAAGAACGCGGCGTTTCCCGTCAGCGCTGTCTCGCGCAATTTCACATAGATGTCGGCGCCCTTGAAAGGATCGGCGTTCGTCGCTGCCGCCTCGTCGCCCGTGCGCATCATCGAGCGCAGCCTGCGCCGTGCATTCTCAGCCGCGATGCCGAGTGCCTGTTCCCGGGCGGGCTCGTCAGAGGCGGTTTCCGTGCTCGCTGGCGCGATCTTGTCTGCCGCGGCGGCATTCGCATCCGGTTGCGGCGCGCGCACCAGGGTTGGCCTCTCGAGGGCCCTGATCAGATCAGCGATGGTCGGGTTCAAACCCTTGCGGCGCGCGATGGCACGCGCATGCGGCAGGCCATGTCGCCCGATCAGCGCGATGAGATCGATGTCGCTGACGGCGCGTGAGCGGATGAGCAGCGGCGCGGCAATGTCGACCGGTTCCTCGCAAAGGCGGCGCACCAGGGCGGCGGGAGCGTATTCGCATTCGGAAAGGGCGGCTGCCACGTAACGGCGAGATTCGACGGACACGTCATTGAACAGCGGCAGCGTCAGGTCTTCGAGTTGACCGATCTCGCGGCGTGATGGGCGGGTGAGCGAACAGAACGCCGACACCGCGGCTCGGAACAGCCTTTCGGCCTTTCCCGAGTCTTTTCGCACCGCGATTTGCCTGAAGTCCGAAGATGACACGAAGGATACGCCCGTACTCGACACAACCTTGACGACGCTCGACCGGGACCGTGCCGGTTCCGAGAGTGCCAAGAACAAAGTTCAAGTTAGCGACGATCCGTTAGCGTTCCGTTAACCCTCTGCCGGCCTTAATGACATTTGGAGGCGTTGCGTTGTGCTCCGGGGAAACCGAGAGGAATGCGCGAACCATGGGCATGGTACTGTCTTTCGTGCCGCGTACGGCACCAAACACCAGAGTAAAGCAAACCGCCGAAATGCCGGCGGCGGTGATCATCTTTCCCGGCATCCGTTACGAGCGGCCGCATGCCGGCGAAGTGCGGCCGATCGATCCCGACAAGCCGGGCTCGCCAGGAACAAAACCGGTCCCGCACCACTGAGTTTCGGCGGCCACGGACCTTTGGTCCGGGGTCATGTCTAGTGCATGTCGCCCAAAAGTGACCTCGGTTTTGGGAGAACGACATGCATAAAAACAAAGATCCAAAGCGGGTCGTCTGAATCCGTTCAGACGCGACACGCTTTAGAAGTCCTGCAACTCGCAGGAACTCTGTTCGAAGAAGCGCGACACGATCGGCTTCCAGCTGCTGTCGGGCACGAAGGCGCGGATGACGAAGATGCCTTCCTCGATCGGCGCTTCGACGAAGATCGCTCCTTGAAGATCCTCGGGAAGATCCTTGCGCACGTCGATCATCTGCGCCGGCGTCAGCACGACGGCATCCAGAACGCCGCCGGTCGCTGTGTGGTCGTTGAAGGAATAGATGTTGTGGCCGCTGCGGTCATAGACCGACACCGACCAGAACGGGACATGCCCAGGTGCCTTGACGCGGACCATGCCTTCGCCCAGATCGAACCGGCAGGCCGTCGCGTAAAACAGCGGGTCGACGGATTTCACCACGGGCGCGCCACCGGCCTCGGCATCGAGCCGCGTCATCTTGTACAGATCCGACGCCATGGACAGCCGCGACCAGGCATCGCGTTCGGAAAACTCGGGCACCAGCAGCAGCACGGCGATGTGCACGATGCCGGCGCCGAGCAGACCGAGCAGGACGGCATGCAGAAGTCCGCGCATCGCAGCGTAAAAACTACGCATTGCAGCCGACCTTGACGATATGCGGCAGCGAGACGTCCGACAGGCCGGTGCTGCTGGCGATTGGCGTGTCGTAGAAGGTCAGCACGAAATACATCCTGCCGAAGCCGTCTGTCAGCAGCCAATTGCCCGGCATCGGGTGATGGCCGGCTGAAATGATCACCGAATTGTCGGGCTGGCGCACCACCCCGTAGGATTGCAGCGCCGCCAGCCGGGGTTGGCCGGTTTCGACCACGCCGAGCGACTGGTCGGCGGCATAAAGCGTCCAGAACCGTGCCGTCGGAAAATCACCCTCGATTGTGTAGGTGCATTCGCGCTTGAGCTCGGCGCCGGCCGCGTCTCGCTCGGCGACGAAGGACAGCCCCTCGGCGCGGCCGAGCGCAAGCACACCCTCGCGCGCCACGCGGGCCTTGGAATAGGGATCGGCGGCCGGTGTGCCGATATCGGGAAAGGCCGTCCATTGGCCGATCCTGATGGCGCCGACGCCATCCTGGATTTTCAGCGCATACCAGACGCTGCCGCCACCGCCGACGATGGCTATGGCAAGCGAAAGCAGCGTCAGGAAGGCAGTTTTGAGCATGAGGGGCCGGGAACACGAAGAGTTGCCGCTCGGGGATATCGCGGCGTGGGGCCTTGTGGCAAGCGGGCCGACGTAGAATTGCAGACGGCTCTCCCTTCTCCCCTTGCGGGAGAAGGTGGCCGAGCGAAGCTCGGTCGGATGAGGGGTGTTCCAGCTTGGCAATGGCGGTGATCCGGCCATCACCCCTCAACTGTCTCGGCGCCAATCACAGCGCCGACAGCGTCTCCGGCAGTTGCGGCGTACTGAGGACGGGCGCCGACTGGAACAGCGTGGTCATGTCCCGCAGCGTCTGGGTCGTGCGGCTGGACAGCACCGGCGGCCGTTCGGCGGCTGCATCGGCCGCCGCCTGATCGTCGCTCTTCTTCTGTGCTTCCTCGGCCTTGGCGGCGATCTCCTCATCGACGAAGGGCTTGTCGATGCCAGGGATCGGCTTGAGGTCGATGTTCTGGTGCGCGTAGACCATCAGTCGCTGCCACACCATCGCCGGCAGTGAGCCACCGGTCATGTTCTTGGTCGGCGTGAAGTCGTCATTGCCCATCCATACCGCCGCCGTGTAGTTGCCGGTGAAGCCAACAAACCAGGCGTCGCGGTAGGACTGCGTGGTGCCTGTCTTGCCGGCGACGACGATGTTGGGAAGTTGGGCTCGCCGCGCCGTACCCATCACCGGCACTGCCGCCAGCATGGTGTTCATCGATTTGAGCGCCTGCTCGGACAGCGCCCGGTGTGGCGGCGGCGCGTCCTTGGCGAAATCATAGACCACCTCGCCGGTCCGGGTGACGAGTTGGCTGATGCCGTGCCGGGAGCCGACGAAGCCGTTGTCGGCGAACACGCTGTAGCCCGTCGCCTGGTCCATCACCGTCATGCTCGAGGTGCCGAGCACCATCGTCTTATGTGCTTCGATCGGCGATTCCACGCCCATCGCCTCGGCCATGGCCTTGATCGGGCCGATGCCGAGATGATCCTTGGCCAGCCGCACCGGCACGGTGTTGATCGACTTGGCCATTGCCATGATCAACGTGACGTTGCCGGCCGATCCGCCGTTGTAATTGTGCGGCGACCAACTGCCCCAGCTGATCGGGCCGCCGGAAATGATGGAGTTGGGGGTGAAGCCGTGTTCCATCGCGGTTGCGTAGACATAGGGCTTGAATGACGAGCCGGTCTGGCGCAGCGCCTTGGTGGCGCGGTTGAACTGGCTGGCGCCATAGTCGCGGCCGCCGACGATGGCGCGCACGGCGCCGTTGGTCTCGATGACGACGACGGCACCTTCGGTGACGTTGTACTCCTTGCCGAACTGGCGCAGGTGGAACTCCACCGATTCTTCCGCCGCCTTCTGGATGTTGGCGTCAAAGGTGGTGTGGGCGAGAAGCGAGTGCTGGCCAGGTTTGGCGATCTTCTTGACCTCGTCGAACGCCCAGTCGAGATAATAGTCAGGGCTTTTCTGTTCGCCGCGGTCGACGACATCGGCCGGATGCAGCCTGGCCTGCAGAACCTGGCCTTCGGTCATGAAACCGGCATCCACAAGGTTGGACAGCACCACATTGGCGCGCGCGCGCGCCGCCGGCAGGTTGATGTGCGGCGCATATTTGGTCGGCGCCTTGAACAGGCCGGCCAGCATCGCCGCCTCGGCCAGGTTCAGGTCCTTGACGCTCTTGCCGAAATAGAAGTCGGCGGCAGCCTCGATGCCGAACGTGCCGCCGCCCATATAGGCGCGGTCGAGATAGAGCTGCAGGATCTCCTTCTTCGACAGATTGGCCTCGAGCCACAGCGACAGGAAGGCTTCCTTGATCTTGCGCTCCAGCGTGCGCTCATTGGTGAGGAACAGGTTCTTGGCCAACTGCTGGGTGATGCTCGATCCGCCCTGGACGACGGAGTTCGCCCGCACATTCTCGAAGATCGCGCGCGACAGGCCGAGCACATCGATGCCGTAGTGATCGAAGAAGCGACGGTCCTCGGTGGCAAGCACCGCCTTGATGACGTGATCGGGCATCTCGTCGACCGGCACGGAATCGCGCTGGATGATGCCGCGCTGGCCGATCTCGTTGCCATAGCGGTCAAGGAAGGTGACGGCGAAGTCGCCCTGGGCGCGCCAGTCGCCAGCCGTGTCCTGGAAAGCCGGAATGGCCAGCGCCAGCATCACCACGATGCCGACGGCGCCGAGCGTGAAACCTTCGCTCAACAGTTCGATGATGCCACGGCGCCAGCCGTTGACGCGGAAGCGCCGCGAGAAGATCGTCGCTGATTCCCAGAACTGGCGCGCCTTGAAGCCGATCTCATAGAGCGAGGAATCGATCCACGCATCGAGCGCCAGCAGCCGGGCGGCGATCGGACCTCTTCTCTTGCGCGGTTCGGGACTGGCCATTCGGAATCCGGCTAGCAATTGCACGACCTGAGAACCGCAAACCGGCAATTTCAGGGCGATGCATTCCGGGAGACTATTCCTCCATTTTTCCAGCACTCACAAGGGCGGCGAAGACACAGTATTGGGTTTGTTGCTGATGGGCCGGCCCAAGAATACAGCCCGGCGCCAACAGCATGTGCCCGCGCCTCCAGCGGAGGCGTGAGCTTTTTCACTGCAGCACGGCGCGTCTCATGCGGCTCGCAAGCTTTCTTTCGGACGCAAATTCTGGTTCATGCGGAACAGGTTCAGCGGGTCGTAGCGCTGCTTGATTTCCAGAAGCCGTCGATGGTTGCCACCATAGGCCGCTTCGACCCGGTCGACCTCGTCCTCCGGCATGAAGTTCACATAGGCGGTGCCGGCGGCATAAGGTTTGGCCGCCTCGTAGATTGAACGAGCCCAGTCGGTGCAAGCCTTGTCCATCGTGGGTTCGCGCCAGCGGGCGTGAACGTTCATGACGAAATGCGAACTGCGCTGTGGGAACGCCGTTGCGTCCGCCTTGACGCGACCTGCCGCGCCGCCGACATGGCCGATAAATATCTCGCACTCGGGTCCCGGCAGCTTGGCTATTGCCCCCCTGACGACCGCAGCCGCCTCCTCGGAAAACTCGGTGAAGTCATGGCTCTTCCAGTAGTTGCGGGCGCCGGGCGTGAGCAGGGGGTCGAATGCCTGCTGCCAGCCGGTGAACGGGCTGGGGCCTACGACATCGGCAATCGGCGTGCCGATGGCTCGAAGTTTTTGCGTCGCCTTTTCGCCTGCCTCGATGTCGCCGCAATAGCACATGGCCAGAACCAGAACCTCCTTGCCATGCCATTCCGCGGGCAGGAAGGGCAGCGGCGGCGCCTGCCGCATGACTACCCAGCAGGTCAACTCGTCAGGAGCGGTTTCGAGCGCCTTGCGATACTCCCGCAGCACCTTTTCGGCATCGGCGAAGGGATGGACGACAAGCCCTGCCAGCACTTGCGGTCCAAACTCGTGGAGATGGAATTCGAATGCCGTGACGACGCCGAAATTGCCGCCGCCGCCGCGCAGCGCCCAGAACAAATCGGGATTTTCAGTCTGGCTGGCCCGGAGCAGTTTGCCATCGGCGGTGACCACATCGACGGAGGCAAGATTGTCGATGGTCAGGCCGAATTTGCGGGTGATCCAGCCGAAGCCACCACCCAGCGTCAGGCCGGATATGCCGGTGGTCGAGTTGATTCCGGTCGGCACCACCAGCCCGAAGGCCTGCGTTTCCTTGTCGACATCGGCAAGCGTCGCGCCAGGCCCGACCCATGCCCGCCGCGCAGCGACATCGACCCGCACCGATTTCATCAATGACAGATCAATCATCAGGCCACCATCGCAGACCGCACTTCCGGCAATGTTGTGGCCGCCGCCGCGCACGGAGACGAGAAGCCTGTTCTCCCTGGCGAAATTCACGGCACTGACGACATCGGAAGCGCCGACGCAGCACACGATCAGCCCGGGCAGCCGGTCGACCGTGGCATTCCAGACGGTCCGTGCTTCGTCGTACGCGGCATCGCCTTCGCTCAGCACTTTGCCGCGCAATTGTGCCGAAAACGCTTCCAGGGCTGCGGCGTCGATTGTCGTTTTTCCGCGTTCAAGCGTGGTGAGGCTCATGGTGTTCATGGTTTCCTCCCGATTTGCAGATGAGCTGTCCTCTCCCAAAAGACGTTTTTACTGTGCGCTTATATTAGCTATCGCGCAAGTTTCGCGTCGGCCAGCGTTGCGACTCGCCAGCGGGCACATGGTGCCGCCAGCCGGCGATCTCAGCCGTTTTGCGCGCGCGACCTTGCACCCTCGGCCGCCAGGATGCCGATCATGCTGATGCGAATGTGAGCGAAGCAGCGTAGCGCTATCCCACCCCTCAGGCCGGTTCGCGCTTCAGCGCCTGCGCCATGCAGTGGATGCCGCCGCCGGTCTTCGAGATCTCGCTCATGTCGACGGCCGCGACCTCGAAGCCGCGCGCCTTGAGCTGACCGATCAGCGCCTGGCTGGAGGTCGGCGCGATCACCCGGTCCCTGCCCAGCGACATGAAGTTGCAGCCCAGCGCCATCGTATCCTGGAACGGCACGTCGATGATCTCGTGGCCCTTGCCCTTCAACCAGTCGACAATGCCGGGTTCGGTGCAGGCGAGGCAGACAGCGGTCAGTTTCTCGGCGATCGGCACCACCATCAGGTCGATATGAACGTAATACTCGTCGATGAAGGCGATGCGGGTTTCCCAACCCTCCTTGTCGAACCAGGCCTGTACCTGGCGCGCACCTTCCTCCTGCGTACGCGCGCCGCCGCAGCCGATCAGCACGACGCCGTCCTCGATGACGTTGAAGTCACCGCCCTCGAACGTGCCTGCGGTGACCATGTCGTAGATCGGGATGCCGAGCTTTTCGTAGGTGCGGATCGCGGCATAGTTCTCGCCGCGCCGCCACCAGTTGGCCATGGCGGTAATGAAGGCGCCGTAGGGCGTCATGACGCTGGAATCGCGGGAATAGACCTGCATCGGCAGCTCAGGCGTCGGCTCGTGCCAGTGGATGTTGACGCCGAAATGCTCGTAGGCGGCGACCAGGTCCTTGTGC
>NZ_RZOM01000400.1:0-5042 GCF_003999175.1 Mesorhizobium sp. M7A.F.Ca.ET.027.03.2.1
ACCCTGACGCGCGACGAATTCGTCGCACTCCTCGAAGATTTCGCCAAGCGGCACAGCCTCCCTGTCGAACAGGATACTGCCGTGACCGAACTCGCCAGTGGACACAATAATGGCGAATATAGGCTAACCACTTCACGCGGCACAGTTTTGGCGCGGAACGTGGTGATCGCAAGCGGCGACCTGAATTGTCCGGTGCGCCCAATTTGGGCCGGTTCGCTGCCGCCCGGCCTCTGCCAGATCGATGCTTCCAATTACCGGAGCGCCGCCGATCTCGCTGATGGAGCGGTGCTGGTTGTCGGAGGCGGCCAGTCGGGTGGCCAGATCGCAGAGGACTTGGCAGAAGCAGGCCGAACGGTCTTCCTTGCCACAAGCCGGGTTGGAAGACTCTCTCGGAGCTACCGAGGTCGCCACATTATGATGTGGCTGGTCGAGAGCGGGTTTCTCGACGTGCGTCGAGAGGAGATAATCCGTCTTGCGGAACGCATTCCGGCTCGTGGTCTGCTTGGGGCAGAACGCACCATTAGCCTCCAAGCGCTCAGCGCCCGAGGTATCGTGCTGCTGGGCCGGTTCGCAGGCGTCGAGGAAGGCGGCCGCCTCTCGTTCGCCGACGATCTCGAAGCCCATATTCGTTTTGGGGATGAAGCCTCCGCCAACGTCAAACGCTATATCGACGAATATATCAGTCGCTCCGGAATCGATGCTCCCGTTTCGGAACCCGATCCTGCGGAGACTGTCGCGGCATATCTGCCGGACCCGACTATTCGTTCTCTTGATGTTGCCGTGTCCGGCATAACGACCGTGGTGTGGTGTACTGGCTTCCGGGGTGATTTCAGTTGGGTGAACCTCCCTGGGGTGCTCGACTCGCGGGGACGGCCCGTTCATGAGGATGGCGTGGCTGCGCAGCCAGGTATCTACTTCGCCGGCTTAGATTTCGCCTCCACGCGCAAATCGGGCATAATATTAGCGATTGCCGAGGAGGCGCACCGCCTTGTCGAACACATCGTCGGGCGTTCGTGACGGACTGGACACAGCCGATCCATGATTGGGTAAACCGGGTGTCGCGTCTCAACTCGGTTCCCGCAGAGCATGGGTTTGATCTCCAGCTACGCAGGCGCCCCCGCTACCGATCCCCTGACCACCAGGTCGACCGGCCAGACCTCGCCTCGCGCGCCCTCCTCCAGTCCTGAAATCCGCGCCGCCAGCCGCTCGGCGACACGGGCGCCGGCCAGACGAATCGATGAACGCGTCGTCGACAACGGCACCGAGAAATTCTCCGGCCTCAGCCAGGGGAAGACATCGTCATGGGCGATCAGCGAGACGTCGCTCGGAATGCTCAGGCCGAGGTCGCGTACGGCGCGCACGACGCCCAGCGCCATGATCAGGCTGGAGCAGGCGATCGCCGTCGGCGCGTCGTCCTCTTCCAGCAAACGCCTGGTGGCGCGATAGCCGTTCTCTTCGGTCATATCGACCGAGCAGACATGACGTTCGCTCAATGACAGTCCGCTCGCGGCGAGCGCCCGGCGCACGCCGCGTTCGCGATGGATGGCGAAGGTCTCGCGGTCGTCACCGTTGATCAACGCCAGCCGCCGATGACCGAGTTGGATCAGCAGCCTGGCCGCCTCGTGGAAGGCGCCCTCATTGTCGATGTCGGTAAAAGCATAGTCGAAGTCGAAGCCCTCACTGCGGCCATGGACGATGAAGGGAATGCCGAGCGTGTTGACCAGCGCCACGCGCCGGTCAGCGGGCCTTGGCGAGGAGATGTAGACGGCATCGACCTGCCTGTTGGCGACGATGCGCCGGTAGGTCGTCTCCTGGTCGTCGGCGTCGGCCGGCGACAGCACAAGGTCAAGCTCGTGCGAACGGGCATAGTCACCAAGGCCGGACAGGAACTCGACGAAATGCGGATCGATGTCGACCGACGCACCGGTCGGCAGGACATAGCCGATCATGCCGGTCTTGCCGGTCGCCAGCCGGCGCGCGCTCGGATTGGGACGATAGCCATGGCGCTTGGCGGCATCCATGACACGCCTGCGCGTCTCCTCGTTGACCTCGGGATAGCCGTTCAGCGCACGGCTTACCGTGGTTTGCGAAAGTGCCAGCATATGGGCGAGCTGCTTGAGGTTCACGAAAGGTCTCCATTCCCTCAAAGCGCTTTTAAATTGAATCGACCCAAGTGCCACCGGGGCCGCGCCATACCAAGCCGAACCATAGACGCGGTTCGGGCGTGTTTGAAACAAAAACTGCTGCTGCATCGCCATAATAGTATGTTGCAGCGCACTTTTAGGGGTGCAAATGCGCGAACCTAAATCGATTAATCCGCCGGCCTCTTGACTTCCCAGCAATTCAATGGCGTGATCGAGAAAGCCAAAGCGCTTTGGAAGACTCTTCGAAAGGTTGCGGTTCCTTTCCGACTGAGTCACAGTCCTGCGGCGTCGGCGGGCGGAATGGAGGTTCCGTCCGGTGTGTGAGACCCACTGGGAGGAATACCGATGAAGAAAATGCTTTTGCTGGGTGCTGCGTTTGCCACGTTCGCCCTGAACGCGCCCGCGCAGGCCGAACTGAAGTTCAAGCCCGGCGAAGACAAGCGCTTCAACTGGGCGAACTACGAAGAGCTCAAGAAAGTCGACCTCAAGGGTGAGACGCTGTCGATCTTCGGACCGTGGCGCGGCGAGGACGAAGCCCTGGTGCGTGGCGTTCTCGACTATTTCTCGGAAGCCACCGGCGTCGAGATCAAATACTCCTCCTCGGAGAATTACGAGCAGCAGATCGTCATCGACACGCAGGCCGGCAGCCCGCCGAACATCGCCGTGCTGCCGCAGCCGGGCCTCATCCAGGACCTGGCGTCGAAGGGCCTTTTGACGCCGCTCGGTGACGACACCGCCAAATGGGTCAAGGACAATTACGGTGCCGGCCAGTCATGGGTCGATCTCGGCACCTTTAAGGACAAGGACGGCAAGCCGGGCTTCTTCGCCTTCCCTTACAAGGCCGACGTGAAGTCGCTGGTCTGGTATTCGCCGGATAATTTCGAGGAAGCCGGCTACAAGGTGCCGAAGACGCAGGAAGAACTCGCCGATCTCGAAAAGAAGATCATCGCCGATGGCGGCAAGCCGTGGTGCATCGGCCTCGGCTCCGGCGGCGCCACCGGCTGGCCGGCGACCGACTGGGTCGAAGACCTGATGCTGCGCACCCAGCCTCCGGAGGTCTACGACAAATGGGTGAAGAACGAGATCCCGTTCAACGATCCGGCGGTGGTCAACGCCATCGACATTTTCGGTAAGATCGCGACCGACGACAAGATGGTCGACGGCGGCGCCAAGGCGGTCGCGGCGACCGATTTCCGCGACAGCCCGAAGGGCCTCTTTTCGGTGCCGCCGAAATGCTACCTGCACCACCAGGCATCGTTCATTCCGACCTTCTTCCCGGAAGGCACCAAGGTCGGCCAGGACGCGGACTTCTTCTACTTCCCGCCTTATGCCTCCAAGCCTGAACTGGGCACGCCCGTGCTCGGCGCCGGTACGCTGGCGATGATCACCAAGGACAGCAAGAGCGCGCGCGCATTCATCGAATTCCTGAAGATGCCGCTCGCCCACGAGATCTGGATGGCCGAAGGCGGCTTCGTGACGCCGCTCAAGTCGGTCAACAAGGATGCCTATGCCAGCGACGCGCTGAAGAAGCAGGGCGAAATCCTCGCCAATGCCTCGACTTTCCGCTTCGACGGTTCCGACCTGATGCCCGGCAAGATCGGCGCCGGCGCCTTCTGGACCGGCATGATCGACTTGGTCGGCGGCAAGTCCGCACAGGACGTCGCCACCGACATCCAGAAGAGCTGGGACGCGATCAAGTAGCGGTCGGCACGTAAGCGACCACCGTTCTCGTACTGGATCCGGGCCGTACTGGCCCGGATCAGACGGCGGCCCGTGCCGCAGCCTTTCGTCATGAGCGCATTGACATGAAGCGCGATCGGCAATGTGCGCAAGCCGCCGATGACGCGCTCCAAACAACTGAATCGGCGCCTGGTCCCCGTCACCAAGGTCATTCCTTGTCGGGTCATGCGCAGGGGGAGAGGGACCCATGGCGGCTCAGATTTTCTCGGCCATAACAGTCATCATCGTCGGGGTCGGCGGTTGCGTCGCCTATTTCTGGGGCGCCAACAAACTGGTCGACCTGATATTCCCGTCACGCGGCGTCGCGGGTGCCGCGGCCATCGACAATCTGCGCCGGCAAGGGCTGGTCAGGCCATGGCTGTTCGTCGGCCCGGCGATGATCATCCTCACCATTTACCTGATCTATCCGGTGGTCGAGACGCTGCGGCTGTCGTTCCTCGATCGCAGCGGCATCAATTTCGTCGGCCTGGCGAACTATGAATGGGCGTTCGGCGATCGCGAGTTCCGCAACTCGATCCTCAACAACATCATCTGGCTGGCGGTCGTGCCGGCCGCCTGCACCTTCCTTGGGCTGATCATCGCCGTGCTCACCGACAAGATCTGGTGGGGCACGATCGCCAAGAGCCTGATCTTCCTGCCGCTGGCGATCTCCTTCGTCGGCGCCAGTGTGATCTGGAAATTCATCTACGAGTATCGGGGCGACGGCCAGACGCAGATCGGCATCCTCAACGCCATCATCCAGCATTTCGGCGGCCAGCCGCAGGTCTGGATATCGCTGCCGTTTTGGAACAATTTCTTCCTGATGATCATCCTGATCTGGATTCAGACCGGCTTTGCCATGGTCATCCTGTCTTCCGCCCTGCGCGGCATTCCCGAAGAAACGCTGGAAGCCGCCGTCATCGACGGCGCCAATCCGTTCCAGATCTTCTGGAAGATCATGGTGCCGCAGATCTGGGGCACCATCGCCGTGGTCTGGACCACGATCACCATCCTGGTGCTCAAAGTGTTCGACATCGTGCTGACCATGACCAACGGCCAGTGGAACAGCCAGGTGCTGGCCAACCTGATGTTCGACTGGATGTTCCGCGGCGGCGGCGATTTCGGCCGCGGCGCTACCATCGCCATCATCATCATGATTGCCGTCATTCCGATCATGGT
>NZ_RZOM01000401.1:0-5034 GCF_003999175.1 Mesorhizobium sp. M7A.F.Ca.ET.027.03.2.1
CTATCTTTGTCGAAGGCACCGACGTCAGCGAGCTTTCCTTCGCAAACGCCGCTCTTCAATTGCGCGAAGATCATTTGCGATCGATCCTGGCGACTGTGCCGGATGCAATGGTCGTCATCGACGAACAAGGCCGGATCCAATCCTTCAGCACCGCTGCCGAAACGCTGTTCGGCTACCAGTCAGGCGAAGTCATCGGTCAAAACGTGAAAATGCTGATGCCCCCGCCCTACCGCGACGAGCATGACGCCTATCTGCTTCGCTACCTGACGACGGGAGAGCGCCGGATCATCGGGCTCGGCCGCACCGTGACCGGGGCACGCAAGGATGGCACGACTTTCCCGATGGAACTTTCCGTTGGCGAGATGCATCCGGGGACCGGACGTTTCTTTACCGGCTTCTGCCGCGACTTGACCGAGCGCCACCGGGCAGAAGCAAGAATCCAGGAGCAGCAGCAGGAGCTGCTGCACATGGCGCGGTTCACCGCACTCGGCGAGATGGCCTCGACGCTTGCTCATGAAATCAACCAGCCGCTCACCGCCATCACGAACTACCTCAAAGGCAGTCGTCGGCTGCTTGAGAAGAGCCGGGACGAGAATGCGCCCATGCTTCGGGATGCCGTGGAAAAGGCAGCTGAGCAGGCCTTGCGGGCAGGCGACGTCATCCGTCACCTGAGGGATTTTGTAGCCAGGGGCGAAAGCGAGCGCCAGGTCGAACGACTGCCAATGCTGATCGAGGAAGCCGCATCCCTAGCCTTGGTTGGTGCGAGAGAGATAAATCTCCTCGTCAGCTACAAGCTTGACCCAATCGCCGAACTGGTCTTGACCGACCGCATCCAGATTCAGCAGGTTTTGCTCAACCTGATGCGCAATGCGGTGGAGGCTATGCAGGACTCGCCGCGCCGCGAATTGAAAGTCACAACAATTGCCCGGGATGATGGGATGGCCGAGGTAAGCGTGATCGATACCGGCCCGGGTCTCGCGCCGGAAGTCTCGGCTCAACTCTTCCAGCCGTTTGTAACCACCAAGAAGCAAGGCATGGGTGTCGGTCTCTCCATTTGCCGCACCATCGTGGAATCGCACGGTGGTCACATATGGGCCGAGGCGATGCCGACTGGCGGGACCGCCTTCCGATTCACCTTGCGCATTGTGGAGAAGGAAGAGGTCACAAATGGCCGGCAGTGATCTGGTGCACGTGGTTGACGACGACATGGACGTGCGCAAGTCGCTCGGTTTTCTTCTGGCGACTGCAGATTTTGCAGTACGCCTGCACGAATCGGCCACAGCTTTTCTCTCGACGGCAAAGGGCGACCTCGACGGCTGCATCGTCACCGACGTGCGCATGCCGGGCATAGACGGCATCGAGTTCCTGCACCAACTGAGATCCGGCGGGCATACAATTCCAGTTATTGTCATGACGGGCCATGCCGATGTGGCGCTCGCCGTTCAGGCAATGAAGGAAGGCGCTTCCGATTTCATTGAAAAGCCGTTCGATGACGAGATGCTGATCGACGCGATCCGCTCCGCGTTGGCCAACCGCAATCAGGCGAATGCAACGCATCCGCAATCAGCTGAAATCCACGGGCGCCTGGCCACACTTTCGGAGCGGGAGCGGCAGGTTCTGGATGGGCTCGTGTCAGGTCTGCCGAACAAGACGATCGCCTATGACCTGGGTATCAGTCCGCGCACCGTCGAGATTCATCGTGCCAATGTGATGAGCAAGATGGCCGCAGGCAGCCTGTCGCATCTCGTGCGCATGGCGTTGATCGTGGAATCCAAACCCTAGCAAGCGTCCCCGAGAGACTTGCCGTCGTCTGTCGGCACTGTCTTCGACAGCCAGTGCCGCCAATGGGTCGGGCGGATATCGACGCGCACGCCAGTCCCTGCGTGCTTCCAACCCTGCCGGCCTTTTATACAGGGAAATACGAGCGCATGTTCGCCGTCCTCGTCGAAGACGGCGAGTTCGAGTTCGCGACCAAACGGAGCGCTGAGGATCGGCTTCCACATCTCCCCATGATTGGGGGAAGCGGCAAGCAGCGCCTTGATTTAAATCATTTTCCGAAATTGCCGCTTATGCCGCAGCGGGCGAGCGGCAAGCCTGCCTTGATCGCGATCAATGACATCCCCGGCGGCTGGGCCAACAGTCTGTGGGACGATCAATAGACTCAGGAGATCACACATGCTGATCCGCACATTATCCGCTCTGGAATGCACGAAATTGCTGACCGCCAATCGTGTCGGTCATCTGGCATGCGCGAAGGATGGGCAGCCCTACGTGGTGCCGGTGCACTATGCGCATGCCGACAATCATCTCTACGCGTTTTCCATGCCCGGCAAGAAGATCGACTGGATGCGTGCCAATCCGCTGGTGTCCGTCCAGGTCGACGAACACGGTGAAGGACGGGGATGGAGAAGTGTTGTTGTCGACGGGCGGTTTGAGGAACTGCCGGACCGGATCGGCCACAAGCTCGAGCGCGACCATGCATGGTCGGTGTTGAGCAAGCATTCTGATTGGTGGGAGCCCGGTGCCCTCAAGCCGGTGGTGCCTCCGGTTGCGGAAAGCACGCCGCACGTGTTCTTCCGGATCCTGATCACGCAGGTGTCAGGTCGGAAGGCAAGCGAGTGAACTCTTCCACTCGCTCGGTTTCGCAAAGCACGGACCTCCAGCAGGCTGAGCTGTCCTAACCGTGTTGCCTGTCGCGCCAAGATTGGAGGTGCGAGGCACTTGGCGAGGGAGATCCCCGCGCAGATAAGATGTTATCAATGGCCATGGCGCAGGAAAACCTGGTGGTTTGCAGCACGTGCGGCGGGGTTAACCGACTGCCGCCGGGGCGCAATGCCGGGGGCGCGAAATGCGGAAAGTGCGGGAAACGGCTGTTCTCAGGTCACCCTGAAGACGTCAACGGTCGGGTTTTCGATCACCAGATCACGCGTAGCAGCATCCCCGTTGTCGTCGATATCTGGGCACCATGGTGCGGCCCGTGCAAGATGATGG
Source organism: Mesorhizobium sp. M7A.F.Ca.ET.027.03.2.1 (assembly GCF_003999175.1). NCBI lineage: Bacteria > Pseudomonadati > Pseudomonadota > Alphaproteobacteria > Hyphomicrobiales > Phyllobacteriaceae > Mesorhizobium > Mesorhizobium sp. M7A.F.Ca.ET.027.03.2.1. The sequence continues at coordinate 2,992 of NZ_RZOM01000401.1, forward strand.
CGCCGGCATATGAGGCGGCAACGAACGAACTGGAGCCGGATGTTCGCCTGATTAAGCTCAATTCCGACAATGAGCAGGCCGTTTCAGCCAGGCTCGGCATCCGCAGCATCCCGACCATGATCCTCTTCCATGGCGGACGTGAGGTCGCGCGCACATCCGGCGCCATGACAGCGGGGCAGATCGTCAGATGGGTTCGCGACCACCTGCCGATGGCCACCGCCTGAAAGTTGCAAACCATGGATTCGCTGATCGCACGGCTCGGACTTGCACTGGCAATAGGCCTGCTCGTCGGATTGGAGCGCGGCTGGCGGGAGCGCGATGCGCCGGATCGCAGCCGGACGGCCGGAATTCGAACTTTCGGCATATCCGGCCTGCTCGGTGGCATTCTCGCGGCACTGGCCGAGGCGCTCGGCGCGGTTTCCGTGCTGGTAGGTGGCCTCGTCGCCTTCGCCGCAATCTTTGCCTGGTACAAGGCGCGTGAGGCTGCCCATGACAAGGATTTCAGCGTTACGGGAGTCATAGCGGCCCTTGGCGTGTTCGCACTCGGCGCGCTTGCGGTCGCTGGTGACTTCCGGGCCGCTTCTGCCGGAGGAGCAGCATTGGCCGCGGTCCTTGCCAGTCGCGAAATCCTGCACGGCCTCTTGAAGAGCCTGACCTGGATCGAGCTTCGTTCGGCGCTGATCCTGGCGGTGATGACCGCAATCGTTTTACCCCTGCTGCCAAACCGGACGCTCGACCCGTGGGGTGGCTTCAACCCGTGGGAGGTCTGGTTCCTCACGGTGCTGATGGCGTCGATATCGTTCGCTGGCTATGTCGCCATTCGCGTACTTGGGACCACGCGTGGGTTGCTCGTCAGCTCGCTCACCGGCGCCATCGTCTCTTCAACCGCCGTAACCGTGGCGCTGGCCCGCAACGCCGCGCCGGCAAGCAATCCATCGCCGCTTGCAGGCGCAGCTTCGCTGGCGGCGATGGTTTCGTTGCTACGCGTCTGCGCCGTGGTTCTGATCATCGAGCCGAGCGTGTTCGTTTCGGTCGGCATTCCGGCGATCGCCGCAGCACTCTCCTTTGCTGTTTTCGGAGCATTGCTCATGGCCCGGGATAGCGGAGACCGCGAGGGCGGGGCGATCGCGCGCAATCCATTCGAACTAGGCCCGTTGCTGCTCTTCGCTGTGCTCTTTGCGATTGTCGCGACCTCGAGCGCCGCGTTGGCTGCTCAATTCGGCGAACGCGGCTTGCTCGCGAGCTCGGCGCTCGCAGGCACATTCGATGTCGATGTTTCGGTGCTCAGTGCTTTGCGCCTGGTCAAGCATTCGGTCCCTGTCGAGACAGTGGGCCAGGCGGTGCTCGCGGCGCTGGCAGCAAACGCGGTCGGCCGCCTGTCGCTGGCAGTATTTGCCGGCCCGGTCAGGTTCTGGTTGCCGCTGGCCGGCGCAACCCTGATCGCCGCGACCGCCGGTGCTTGCGCGATGCTGCTGCTGCCGAGCCCGAGCCTCTGAGACAGACCCTCGTGCCTTCTTCGATGCCAATCCAAGGCCAAGTCCTGCCGGCGCTTTATGACACTCCATCAAAGGAGTTCGCCATGGCAGATCTGAAGGATATTACCCCGAAATTCCGCAATGTCCGGCTGTTGCTTGCTCGCGAGAAAGACCACCCGGAAGGTAACCGCAAAGAGGGCTATGACGCGCCCGCTCCATTGACCGGCGACGGCCGAATCGACGCAGACAAGTGGAAATAGCAGAGGGCGTAACCGGGCGCGCACCTTCGCGATCAACGCTCCAGTGCCACCTGGGGCGGGCATCTAGGTAGTTTCCCGTAGGGACATAACCGAATTTCGCGACCCGCGGATTCGCGCGATTGCTGTGTCACGGATCAACCGGGAAAACAGCCATGCACGCCTACACCGCCTCCAGAATTTCGCTGCCGTCACGGACTGCCCAGCCCAACCTGCCGGAGGCTTTCGAGCCCGCACTGCTGCAACCACTCAGCTTCTATCCCGCAGGCGCGGAAATCTACGCCCAGGGCGAGAAGGCCGGAGCCTTCTAC
>NZ_RZOM01000402.1:0-5017 GCF_003999175.1 Mesorhizobium sp. M7A.F.Ca.ET.027.03.2.1
GGCCAGGAGCGCGTTCATGCCGAGCTCCTTCAGCTGTGCGGCATCGAGCATTTCGATGTCTATGCCGGCTTCACGCAACGGCTCCAGATGATCATGGAAATTGTCGGGGTGGAGATGGTTTGGCGGCAGGTTGACCAGGGTGCGTGCATATTCCACGCCGTCGGCGATGGCATTGATCCGCGTCAACGCCGCGGTCAGTTCCGGGCCGCCGGCCCCGACCAGTTTCACCCGCAAGGTTCGATCCGCTCCCGCCCCTTGCCGCCGGTTGCGCATGTCGAAACGATAGCGCCGCAGCCGCATGCCGAGCGCGACGCGCGCCAGGATTTCGGCACCGGACAGCTCAACGCCGGCGATGGGGTCCAAAACCAGGGTAGCCGCGCATTCCCCCTTGCCCTCCAGATGCGCGGCAAGCAGACCGCCGGCGCGCGCCAATGACAGGGCGGTTACGGCTTCAGCTTTGCCCAAGGCCAGGACGATCACGCGCTTGGTCGATACTGTTTGCGGGGCGATGAGATCGATGCAGGTGCCGGATTCGGCCAAGGCGGCCGGGTCGGAGCAAGCACGTGACACGATCCCGCTCATCTCAGCGTCCAGAGCCGCTGCCCGGGGACCAAAGCCTGGTTGGGCAGTTTGCAAAATCACGACGACGGAGGTTTCCGCGGAAATCTCGTCCGCAGCTTCGAAGACCGGCGCTGGCGATTGAGGCATAGGCTGGCGCTCTCTCCAATTGCGGCGATACCGAGCAAAGCTTCGCTCTCCACCGGTGAGACTGGTCAAGCCGGTCTCAGCCGTCGATGGTATAGTGCCGGTCCCCAAACAGTCGCTTTCTTGAGACGACTTAATTGCTCTTGTCTTCTGGGTATCCCCTAAGGGGGCAGGCGATCAAACGCGAATTCTGCCCATGTCGATTGACAAAAACTCAACTGACAATTCATGATCGGCCAATGGCCCTTCCCTCACTCAATGGCATGCGCGCTTTCGAGGCCGCCGCTCGCCTCGGCAGCGTCAAGGACGCGGCGGAAGAACTGCATCTGACACCCTCGGCTGTCAGCCGCCACATCCGCGCGCTTGAACGAAATCTTGGCCAGGACCTGTTCGAACGCGGTTTTCGCCAGATAACGCCAACCATCAGGGGCTCCTACTATGCGCGCAGCCTCTCGGAGGCGTTCGAAGCCATCTGGCGCGCCACCGATGACGTCAGCCTCTCGGACGGCTCGCGCCACGGCAAGATCCAACGGGTCCGGGTCTTGTGCGTGCCCACCGTTCTGAACCTTTGGCTGGCGGACCGGTTGCCGAACTTTCGCCGGTTGCATCCGTCGGTGGATTTGGAGATCTCCACTTCAGGCAAGCGCGCCAACTTCGATTTGGCCATTGTCGACGAGTTCGTCTACAAGGCCGGCCCGGCTTTGACGCTGCTGATCCCGCTGCTTTTGACCCCGGTCTGTGCGCCTTCGCTTTTGGAGGGGCCTGTGCCGCTGCGATCGCCGGCCGATCTGGTCAATCATCATCTGATCCATGAATGCGAAACCATGAGATGGAAGCGTTGGCTGGAGCAGGAAGGCGTTCTGGAAACGACGCCAAAATCCAGCACAACACTCGATGATTGTACGCTCATCATGCGCGAAGCGATCAATGGCGCCGGAATAGCGCTTGCGGACACGATCATGGCGCAAGATTTTCTACAGCAAGGCAAACTGGTCGCGCCGTTCCATGTCCGTCACACCTATCCGGCCGGCATTTACCTGCATCAGCGTCGCAGCATCGGCAACAAACCAGGCACCGGCCTGTTTCAGGATTGGCTGCTCGCTGAAGTCGCGGACCACAAGCAGGTGATGGCCATCGCTTAGATGGCGCCGACCGAAGATGTCGGCAGCCACCGTTTCAGATTGGAATCCCAGCGTCGAACTTCGAATCATCCGTGCCGGGTTCAGCGCTGACCCACCATCGCCTTGCATCGATAATCGCAGTTCTCATTGAATATCTTTAAGGCCAAAGCCGGCAAATAGGTTGCTTGTCGGTTCCCCTGCGGCAGGCTTAACCTGCACGCGGTCAACGCGTGAGGGCGCGTGCTGCAAAAGGGGAACATTGCCATGACGATACAGGGTGCTTCACCTGATCTGTACAACGAGGATCTGGCTCCGGCCAAAGTTCGAAACTGGGGACCATTCTCGATCTTCAACGTCTGGACATCGGACGTCCACAGCCTTTGGGGCTACTATCTTGCCGCCAGTCTGTTCCTGTTTTGCGGCGGCTTCGTCAATTTCATCATCGCCATCGGCATCGGATCGCTGATCATCTATGTGCTGATGAACATGGTCGGCTATGCCGGCGTGAAGACGGGCGTGCCCTACCCCGTGCTTGCCCGCGCCTCTTTCGGCATCTGGGGCGCCAACATACCGGCACTGGTGCGCGCCATCGTCGCCTGTTTCTGGTACGGCGCGCAGACGGCCGCCGCCTCGGGCGCGATCGTGGCGCTGCTGATCCGCACACAATGGTTCGCCGATTTCAACGCCAGCACGCATTTCCTCGGCCATACCGGCCTGGAGGTGATCTGCTTCGTGGTCATCTGGGGGCTGCAACTGCTGATCATCCAGAACGGCATGGAAACGGTGCGCCGCTTCCAGGACTGGGCCGGCCCCGCGGTTTGGGTGATGATGCTGATCCTGGCGATCTATCTCTGCGTCAAATCCGGGAGATTTGCCTTCACCAGCGATATCCCGATGGACGTGCTGCTGGACAAGACGAAGGACGCGGGCGTGCCGGGCACGCCGGGATCGTGGACCTCGCTGTTTGCGGTGGCGGCAATCTGGGTCACCTATTTCTCGGCGCTCTATCTCAACTTCTGCGATTTCGCCCGTTACGCGCCGGACAAGGCATCGCTGCGCAAGGGCAACATCTGGGGCCTGCCGATCAACCTGATCCTGTTTTCGCTGGTCGCCGGCGTCACCACCATTGCCGCCTTTGATGTCTATGGCGAGGTGCTGCTGCATCCCGACCAGATCTCGGCGAAATTCGACAGCTGGTTCCTGGCAGCGCTCGCAGCCTTGACCTTTGCCGTGGCAACCCTCGGCATCAACGTGGTGGCAAACTTCGTCTCGCCGGCCTTCGACTTCTCCAACGTCTTTCCCAGGCAGATCGACTTCAAGAAGGGCGGCTATATCGCGGCCGTGATTGCCCTGCTGCTTTACCCCTTCGCGCCGTGGGAAGGCAGTGCCGCTTCCTTCGTCAACATCATCGGCGCGACAATGGGGCCGATCTTCGGCGTGATGATGGTCGACTACTACCTGATCCGGAAGGGCGAGGTCGACGTCGAGGCGCTTTATCGCGAGGACGGCGAGTTCCGTTTCCAGGGCGGCTGGCACGTCAACGCCTTCATCGCCGCCGGCATCGGCGCCATCTTCTCGTCGATCCTGCCCAACTTCACCAACTGGCTGCCGTCCTGGTGGGGCGTCTATGGCTGGTTCTTCGGGGTGGCGATCGCCGGCATTATCTACTACGTGCTGCGCACCGCCGCCCTTGGCGCAGGCGCCAAGACCGCGAAAGCCTGACGAGCATCATCAGGGGCGGCGCAAAGCCGCCCCAACTACCCGATCATCTCGGCCAATTTGCGCACCGTGTTCCAGTTGCGCGACGTGCCGATGCCCATGCGCTTGTGGTTCATTGCCGCGAGCAGCCGCGAACTTGGCCTCTCTCGCGAAAAGACGACCCAGATGTCGCCGCCGAGCGAAGTCACTTTCTCGTCCTCGGCGGCATAGGCCTGCAGTGCCGTCACGGCCTGCTCGGGTGCAGGCTTACGCATCACGCGCACCGCCACCTGATCCGCGGTCGCATTCGATTCCATCGGAAACGGATTGCCGGCGGCAAGCTTCAGCCAGTCCTCGGCACCGCGCACGATGATATCGACATGGCGGCCGAAGGTTTTTTCGAAGGCTGCCTCCAACCACTGTTCGAGGTCGGCGATATCAGTTGCCGGTGCCTCGAAGACCAGATTGCCCGTCGCCACCAGCGTGCGCGGGTTGTTCAGCCCGAGCTCTTCGGCCATGGCCTTGAGGTCGGCCATGACGACCCGTCGCCCCTCAGCCAGGATGATGCTGTAAAGCAGTGCGACATAGGTCTGCATTGCCGCCCGACCTGATCGCTACACCAGCCGGCTCTGCTCCACGGCCGCCTCGATGAAACTGGCGAACAGCGGATGCGGCTCGAGCGGCCGGCTTTTCAGTTCCGGATGATACTGCACGCCGATGAACCACGGATGGTCCGGGTATTCGACCGTTTCCGGCAACACGCCGTCGGGCGACATACCGGCAAACACCAGGCCGCAATCCTCGAGCCGCTCCTTGTAGTCGACATTGACCTCGTAGCGGTGGCGATGGCGCTCGAAAATCTGTGTGTCGCCATAGATCTCGGCGATCTTGGAGCCCTTGGCGAGCTCGGCCTGATAGGCGCCGAGCCGCATCGTGCCGCCGAGATCGCCGGTTTCGCGGCGCTTCTCCAGCATGTTGCCTGTCAGCCATTCGGTCATCAGGCCGACCTCCGGTTCCTCGGTCGGACCAAACTCGGTCGAAGACGCATGTTCGACGCCGGCCAGCGACCGCGCCGCCTCGATGCAGGCCATCTGCATGCCGAAGCAGATGCCGAAATACGGCACCTTGCGCTCACGCGCGAACTTCGCCGCCAGGATCTTGCCTTCCGCACCGCGCTCGCCAAAGCCGCCTGGGACCAGGATGCCATGCACCTTTTCCAGCCAGGGCGTCGGATCCTCTTTTTCGAAGATCTCCGATTCGATCCAGTCGAGCTTGACCTTGACGTGGTTGGCAAGGCCGCCATGCGAGAGCGCCTCGATCAGAGATTTGTAGGCGTCCTTGAGGCCGGTATATTTGCCGACAACGGCGATGGTGACCTCGCCTTCCGGATTGTGGATGCGGTTGGATACCGCCTGCCACGGCTCCATGCGCGGCTTCGGCGCCGGATCGATGCCGAAGGCGGCCAGCACTTCCGAATCGAGCCCTTCCTTGTG
>NZ_RZOM01000403.1:0-5010 GCF_003999175.1 Mesorhizobium sp. M7A.F.Ca.ET.027.03.2.1
CGATGCGGTGCGCCAGCACGGGCTGTCGCTGCTGACTTGGAGCAAGGAGGCGCAAACGCTGCGCCAGCGGCTTGGCTGGTTGCATCGCGGCCTTGGCGCGCCTTGGCCCGATATGGCGGATGACGCCCTCATCGAGCACCTCGACGACTGGCTGCTGCCTTACCTGTCCGGCGCGGCATCCTTTGCCGCCATCGATGCGGGCGTTGTCTCGGCCGGGCTGGCCAGCCTCGTGCCACACGATCTGCAGCGCAGGATCGATACGCTGGCGCCGACCCATTTCGGTGCTCCGTCGGGCAGCCATGTGCCGATCCGCTATGACGGCGAATGGCCGGTGCTGGCGGTTCGCGTGCAGGAGCTGTTCGGCCTCGACCGCCATCCCACCATCGCCAATGGCGCCGTGCCGCTGACGCTCGAACTCCTGTCGCCGGCACACCGGCCGATCCAGACGACGCGCGACCTGCCCGGCTTCTGGCGGGGCTCCTGGGCCGATGTGCGCGCCGACATGCGCGGCCCCTATCCCAAGCATGTCTGGCCGGAAAACCCGCTGCTCGCCGCCGCCACCGCCCGCGCCAAACCCAGAGCATGATCCCAAAAAGTGAAAGCCGGTTTTTGGAAAAGATCATGCTCAAACAAGAAGTAGAGCCCCATTCCGACTCCTCGGATTGGGGCGGTACCTAGCGTTTGCCGCTTCGCGGCTGTAATCCATGGCCATGATCAACGTTTTGCGTTCGCCCGATTTCCAGCAGAGCCAGAGACTGCGCCTCAACACGCTGATCCGGTTGCGCTGGCTTGCCATTGTCGGGCAGAGCCTGACGGTGCTGGTCGTCGCCTATGGGCTGAAGTTTCCGCTGCCGGTCAGCCTCTGCTTTGCCCTGATCGCCTGTTCGGCCTGGATGAACCTGTTTCTCGCCTTCCGCTTTCCGGCGGCGCACCGGCTCACGCCGCTTGCCGCCTTCGGCATCCTCATCTTCGACAGCCTGCAGCTTGCCGGCCTGCTCTACATGACCGGCGGCCTCACCAACCCGTTCTCGCTGCTGATGACCGTGCCTGTCGTCATTTCGGCGACATCGCTGCCCCTGCGCCTGACCGCCATCCTCGGCGGGCTGGTCATGTCGGCGGCGACCTTTCTGGTCTTTGTCCACCTGCCGCTGCCCTGGCATGAGGACGCGCCGCTGGCGATGCCTTTTCTCTATGTCGCCGGCATGTGGATGGCGGTGCTGTCCTCGATCGCCTTCACCGCCATATACGCCTTCCGGGTGGCCGCCGAAGCCCGGCTTCTGGCCAATGCGCTCGCCGCAACAGAGCTGGTGCTGCAGCGCGAGCAGCACCTTTCGGCCCTCGACGGGCTGGCCGCCGCGGCCGCGCACGAGCTCGGCACGCCGCTCGCCACCATCGCACTTGTCGCCAAGGAGATGGAAAAGGCGCTCGGCAAGGATGCGAAATATGGGGAAGACGTAACGCTGTTGCGTTCGCAGAGCGAGCGTTGCCGCGAGATTCTCAAGCGGCTGACCAGCCTGTCCTCCGAGGGCGAGGCGCATCTTTCTCGGCTGCCATTGACCTCGCTGGTCGAGGAGGTCACCGCGCCGCACCGGGACTTCGGCATCTCGATCAAGCTTCGGCCCGGCGAACGCATCGGCCCCGAGCCGGTCGGGCGACGCAATCCGGGCGTCATCTACGGCCTCGGCAATTTGGTCGAGAACGCCGTCGATTTCGCCCGCAAAAGCGTCACCGTGCACTGGAGCTGGGACGAGGCCACCGTCACCTTCTCGATCATAGATGACGGCCCCGGCTTTCCGGCCGAGATCATCGACCGCATCGGCGAGCCCTATATGTCGACGCGTCAGGGCAATGAAACCGGCGGCGGTCTGGGCCTCGGCCTGTTCATCGCCAAGACCCTGCTCGAACGCTCCGGTGCCGTGCTCGATTTCCGCAATTCCAGCGGCCTGGGCGAGGGCGCCATGGTACAGATATCGTGGCCGCGTGGTGTGTTCCTCAATCCGGAAATCACTTCGGCCAGCATGTTCGACACCGCCTGAGAGCCTTGAAGGACCTCTAAAAATTGGACAATCGGGCTCAGGAACTATATTTGCGTAAAATTAAGGCAGCAGGAATTTTGAGACTATGACAGGCGACGAGAATATTGGCGCAATGGTTGAAGGCGAGGACACCTCGCTGCTTGTCGTCGATGACGACAAGCCGTTCCTCACGCGTCTGGCTCGCGCCATGGAAGCCAGGGGCTTCGTGGTCGAGACGGCCGAGAGCGTCGAGGAGGCGGTTGCCAAGGCGCGCGCCAATCCACCCGCCTACGCCGTGGTCGACATGCGGCTCGGCGACGGCAACGGCCTCGACGTGGTCGCGGCCATCCGCGAAAAGCGTGAGGATTCCCGCACCATCATCCTGACCGGCTATGGCAACATCGCCACCGCGGTGACCGCGGTGAAGCTCGGTGCGGTCGATTATCTCTCCAAGCCCGCCGACGCCGATGATATCTTCGCTGCACTCACCCGCACCGCCGGCGAGCGCGCGGCGCCGCCTGAAAACCCGATGTCGGCCGACCGCGTCCGTTGGGAGCATATCCAGCGCGTCTATGAGATGTGCGAGCGCAACGTCTCCGAGACAGCGCGCCGGCTCAACATGCACCGCCGCACCTTGCAGCGCATACTGGCCAAGCGCGCGCCACGTTAGGATCGCAGGGTGTCGCTTGGGGCCAAGTTTGTAACCAGCGGCGGAGAGGGCCCAATCGCCGAAGTCAGCGCCGCCCCTCATCGCCCTGCCGGGCACTTCTCCCCGTATAGTGACGGGTGAGAAGGGGCTAGCCGCAACCTAGGCGTAATTTCTGTAACGTTGGTGATTGGCGAAATCATAAATGACAGCGTCCCTCTCCCCGTCACTATACGGGGAGAGGATGCCGGCAGGCAGGTGAGGGGCGGCGCTAGCGCTTGGACAATGAAGCCCGCCAAACAGGCTTAACGGAGGCGACATGCAGGATCTGAAGCAGCGGCCGGTTTCCGTTTTCCGCGAATTTCTCGATAGCGAAGCGGCCGGCGGCATCATCCTGATGGTGGCGGCGGCACTGGCGCTGATCGTCGCCAACTCGCCGCTCGCCGAAACCTATTTCTCCGTGCTCCACGCCTATCTCGGCCCGCTCAGTGTCTCGCATTGGGTCAATGACGGGCTGATGGCGGTGTTCTTCCTGCTCGTCGGACTGGAGATTAAGCGCGAGATGCTGGACGGCCAGCTCTCCACCTGGCCCCGGCGCGTGCTGCCCGGCATTGCAGCCGCCGGCGGCATGTTGGTTCCGGCACTCGTCTATGTGGCCGTCAACCGCAACAATGCGGCCGCCCTGTCCGGCTGGGCGATCCCGACCGCCACCGACATCGCTTTCGCGCTCGGCGTGCTGTCGCTGCTCGGCAGCCGCGTGCCGGCTTCGCTGAAGGTGTTCCTCACAGCACTCGCCATCATCGACGACCTCGGTGCCGTCATCATCATCGCCATCTTCTACACCAGCGGCCTTTCGCTGGCTTATCTGGGTGCTGCCTTCGCCGTCATTGCCGCGCTTGTCGTGCTCAACCGCATGCGGGTGATGACGCTGGTTCCCTATCTCGTGCTCGGCGTCATCCTGTGGGTGCTGGTTCTGAAATCCGGCGTCCATGCCACGCTCGCCGGCGTGGCGCTGGCGCTGACCATCCCGCTTGAGCGTTCCGCCGGGATCGGCCACGATCTCGACCGTTCGCCCCTGCACCGGCTCGAGCACGGCCTGCACAAGATAGTGGCCTTCGTCGTCATCCCGATCTTCGGCTTTGCCAATGCCGGCGTTTCGCTCGCCGGTCTCAGCGTCAGTGCGCTGATTGAGCCGTTGACGCTGGGTGTCGCCGCCGGCCTGGTGGTCGGCAAGCTGGTCGGCGTGTTCGGCTCCTCGGCACTTGCCATCCGGCTCGGTCTTGCCGACCTGCCAGCCAATGCCGGCTGGACGCACATGATCGGCATATCGCTGCTGTGCGGCATCGGCTTCACCATGAGCCTGTTCATCGGCCTGCTCGCCTTCGCCGGCGACGTGGCGCTGCAGGACGCGGTCAAGGTCGGCATCCTCGCCGGTTCCTTCATCGCCGCTATCCTGGGCGCTGCCGTGCTGCTCATGGCGCCCGCCAGGGGTGGCGTGGAGGACGGTGAAGAGTAGAGGCAGTCTTAGGACTTGGGGGACAATCGCTACTCGCTCTCACCCTCCAGCGCCGGCACCGACACGCCGGCAAGCTCTGCCGCCAGCAGCCGCGAAGCGCCGGCCCGCGCGATCCGCAGCATCAGCGCTTTGCGCGTTGCCGCTGCCATGCGGTGCTCGGGCGCATCGCGCAGGATCTCGGCGCCGTAGCCGTCGGAGAGGATGAAGCCGCACTCCTGGGGAAATATCTCCGAGGGCACGCCGGGATGGGTGGCGAAGAAGAAGCGGTCGGAATGCAGCCGGTAGTCGGGCCATTTGCGGTCGACCCTGAAATCCTCGATCGAGGATTTGATCTCGATGATCCAGATATCGCCCTGCCGGGTCAGCGCGACGAGGTCGGCGCGGCGGCCCGTGGCCAGCGACAGTTCGGGCAACACATGTGCGCCCATATCCATGAGCAGCCGCTGTACGCCGCGCCGCACCAGCATGGCGCGTTCGGACTGGCGGCCGTCGATGAGAGGGTTGATGAGGATGGGGGAGATGATCGGCATGCCAGGCACCATGCCAGATTTTGTTCACGGTTTGAACCTGTTTTATGCAGACGATTGTATATTCGATATACCCGGATATACCCAAAAGAAGTCAGGCATTGATCCTTGAAAGATTGAGTTTGCGGTGCATACCGTCGCTTTCATGGGGACGGGTGACGCAAAATCGAACACTAAAGAAGGCCAACAAGTATGGGCCTTTGACCTTGACGCTCTGCGCAAGGCTTTCAGAAAGTCCGTTCGGGAGCATAAAGTCACGGCGGCTGATTGGGCGGAACACGCCAAGCAGTTCCTCGAAAAACAAAG